>NZ_JBEPWZ010000037.1:0-18364 GCF_041642155.1 Fodinibius sp. | reverse complement strand
CCGCTGCCAATAGGCGAGCCGGGCGGGGGACGCAATGGCTCGGGGAGGGTGAGTATTTCACCCTTCTCCGTAAATTGCTGCAACAGGCGGTAACCGTACAGCAGGGAGGCTGCCCGCTGTTGCGTTGGGGACGGCTGCTCGGCCTCTTCCCTGATCCACTCACGCAGGGCTTCCAGCTTCAGGTTGATGACAGACCGCACCTGCGAGGAAGCATCTTCATTGGAAGCCAGCTGCATCATCTGGTACAACACGGCGTGATTCACGGTATTCTGAATCGCATCCCGGTAACCCTCCCGTGGATCGGCGTGCCAGGTTTCGGCAATAATCTGATCCAGCAGGTCGCCCAGTCCCAGCTTGCTGCTGTCGCGGGCCTTGACTTCCACAAGTCGCGCTGCCCTGTTTTCATTCATTAACAACTCCGCTGTCATATTTGCGGCCGTTTCGGCTGCTCCCAAAGGGTCGAAGGCCGGATCGGTATGGTTGTTAAACAGCTCGCGGGAATCGTGATAGCCCGGGGGACGCGGGGGAATGAGAGTCGTAATATGATCGGGCATCTCCAGCGCCTCGGGCGAGATTGTGGTCAGCATGGCATCGAGTGCGGCTCGCTGCAGCGAATCGGCTACCGGTTTGGGGCCCGGCTGACCGTCCCCACGCACATTGTAGCTGTAATTCAGTCCCCCGATCAGTTTGGCCGTGCCTTCTATCTGGTAGCGGTGATAGAGGTAAATGGGCACCAGCGCGTCCTCCAGCGCAGCCATCGGGATACCTTGCGGGATGGCGGATTCGGAGAAATTCTCCAGAGCAAGGGCCCGCACGTCCATCACATGATCCAGCTGCCGGACCGGATCAGCGCCGTTGTCCCACAGGTGAGCCATGGGATGGGCCCCGCCCGGGGGACGTGCATCGGCGTCGGAGATAAAGTGGAGGCCCTGGTCGGTGGCCGACGTTACGACCTCATTCAAAGCTGCTTCCTTGTCGGCCGTCGCCGGGAGATCTTTATAGCCATAGGTGATCGCTATCTTGTCCCACTCCCCGATGCCGGTATCGTAGGCGTTCTGCAGATCCAGCGTGCTGTCGGGCGCAATATCGACTTTCGGCGCGGGGTAATCCATGACGGAAGCACGGTCGTTGCCGCTGGCCGCAAAGTTGTGGGTCAGCCCCAGCGTGTGTCCCACTTCGTGGGCGGACAGCTGGCGGATACGGGCCAGGGCCATTTCCAGCATGGGGTTATTCTCTTCATCGTAGTTCAGTCCCGTTTTATAAGGCGAAAGGAGTCCCTCTGCAATCAGGTAATCCTGTCGCACGCGCAGCGAACCCAGCAGCACGTGTCCCTTGATGATTTCTCCCGTCCGCGGATCGACGACCGAGCTGCCGTACGACCAGCCCCGGGTGGACCGGTGCACCCAGTTGATCATATTGTAGCGCACATCCAGGGGATGGGCGCTGTCGGGTAGTACTTCGACCCGGAACGCATTTTTGTAGCCGGCCGCTTCGAACGCCTCGTTCCACCAGCGCGCCCCGTCGCGGAGGGCGCCGCGAACAGGTTCGGGCGTGCCGGGATCCAGGTAATAGATAATCGGTTCCACCGGTTCGCTCATGGCGGCACCGGGATCTTTCTTTTTGAGCCGGTGTCTCGTAATAAAACGCTTGGTCAGGGGCGCGGGGATCGGGGTGCTGTAGTCCTGGTAGCTGACGGCGGAGTAGCCGGCGCGCGGGTCGAAGGGGCGCGGTTCGAATTGATTGTCCGGCAGTTCCACAAAAGAATGGTGCTGGCGGAGCGTAACGGCCCGGGGGGTAGGGGCCACGGATCGGACCTGGTCTCCCGGATCGTCGGTTGTGAATGTCAGGGTAGCCTCAAATTCGCTGTTCTTCGGAAAGTTCATCGTCCCCTCCGGGTAGACGGCAGAGCGGGATTCATCAATGCTGTATGCTCCTTCATTGCGGGAGCGCAGTCGCCCGGTAACATTATGGGCATCCCGCAATAAAAAGCCGGTGATATCGATCAGCAAACGCCCGCTTTGTTCGGATACGATTTCAAATCCCCATAAGACCGACTGCGCAAAAGCATCGCGCACCGACTGTTTTTCCTTTTGATTTTCGGTGATTGCCCGGTAGGCGTAGTTCGGCTGCACCATCAACACCTTGGGTCCCCGCCGTTCAAAATAGACAATGCGCGTGTCTCCCAGCTGGTTACGATCCAGGCCAATATCATTGGAACCGAGTCCGGCCGTAAGGGAATTGACATACAGAAACTGTGTATTGAGCCGGCCGGCGTCCACTTCCAGCAACAGTTGTCCCCCCGCTTCATCCCAGTAATAGGTAAAAAAGCCTTCTTTTTGGTCGAGACCTTGCGTTTTTTCGCTAATTGAGGGAAGTTGTTGGGCAAGCAGACCCGTGCAAGAGAGTATCAAGATGATCGTTGTAAACACAGCCAGGCGTTTCATAGCAGAAAGAATTTGTTTCCATTCAATCGAAGCGTAACGAATTAACTGCTTTTGCGCAACAAAACAAGCGGCCTGGGGGATTTTATTCGGCGGAATGCAGAACTTCTGTCTGTTGCTTTGTACATTGAGGCGTTAATTAAAAAACAGGTGGCTATGATACAATCGCTGTATATAAAAGATTTTGCCCTGATTGACGAGCTGGAAGTCTCCTTCCGGGAAGGGCTCAACATCCTGACGGGACAGACCGGGGCCGGGAAGTCCATCATCATCGGGGCCCTGAATATGATCCTGGGGGAACGCGCGGATACCGAAGTGATACGACAGGGCGCCGACAAAGCGATTGCCGAAGCTATTCTGAAGATCGATGACCACGGGATGTTTGAATCCCTGCTCGATGAACATGCGGTAGAACTGCGCAGGGAACTGATTTTACGCAGAGAGATACGGTCATCCGGCAGCCGGGCCTTTATCAATGATACGCCCGTGACCATTTCCGTGCTGAAGCAGGTAGGCAATTTTTTGGTGGACCTGCACGGGCAGCACGATCATCAGCTGCTGCTGAAAGAGGAGAACCACCGCGGAGTTGTGGATGGGTTTGAAGACGTGGGCCCGAAACTGGAGGCCTACCGGCGGGAGTATGAGCAGATGCTGGGACTGCGGAGGAAGCTGCAAAAGCTCAGGAAGCGAGAGCGTGAGCTGCAGGAGAAGGTCGAACTCTACCGCTTCCAGGTACAGGAGCTGGAGGAGGCTGAGCTCGATCCCCACGAAGAGGAGGAGCTGGAAAACGAAATGCACCTGCTGGATAATGCGGAAGAGCTGGATCAGAAAGCGGCTTCCATTGTGAAGATCGGCCGGGAGGATGAGCTGAATGTGGTGGACCTGCTGAACCGGATCAAGCTGCATCTTGAGGATATTGCCCGGATTGAGCCCGACTTCGAAAATTACCTCGAAGAGATTAACTCGGCGCGTATCACCATCCAGGAAACCGTCCAATTTGCCGAGCGATACCGGAGCAGCATTGAATTTAATCCCAATAGATTGGAGAAGCTACGCAGCCGGCAACATGAGCTGAACAGGCTGCGAAAGAAATATCATCGCACGATACCCGAAATGATCGAATACCTGCAGGAGATACGCGAAGAGCTGAGCCTGGCCGAAAATTTTGACCTCGAAATTGAGAAGATCGAAGTGCAGATCGGTGAACAGGCCGAATCGCTGGCCGAAGCGGCCAAAGAACTGCATGAGGTCCGCCGAAAAACGGGTATAAAGATCAGCAAGCAGATCGAAGAGGAGCTGGAAGATATGGGCATCCCGCACGCTGATTTCGACGTGCGGGTGGATTGGATGATCGCCTCGGAGGAGCGTGGATGGATAACCATTGACGAACGGCGGGTCGAATGCACCGAGCACGGCTGTGACGATATTCGGCTTTTTATATCCACCAACAAAGGGGAAGAGCCCAAGCCGCTGGCAAAGATCGCCTCCGGCGGGGAGATCAGCCGGGTGATGCTGGCGTTGAAGTCGATTATCGCCCGTGAGCAAAGTCTGCCGGTCATGATTTTTGACGAGATTGATACGGGCATCAGCGGGGAAATTTCGGAGAAAGTGGGACGGACGATGCGGCGGCTTTCGAAGAAGTGCCAGATTATAGCGATTACACATCAGCCCCAGATTGCCAGTCAGGCCCACAGGCACTATAAAGTCCGGAAAGTGGAAAGCAACGGGCGCACGGTTTCGCAAATTGTGCCACTGGATGACAATGAACATATTCGCGAAGTCGCCACCCTGATGAGCGGCGAAATGATCACCGATTCCACGCTTACCAGCGCCCGCGAGCTGATCGAAAAAAATACCTTTTCCAATTAGACGCAGATTGGCATGAGGTTGGATATACCATACATCATCCCTCCCATCAATCGACCGCCGCCCGCGGGTGGACACATTCATGCCTTGAGGCTTGAACGGATGTTCGCATTTTGTGTACAAGATTTTGGTGAAGGAGGTAAACCTGAAACCGCGTAGATCTGCAGCATGCTAAATCATAGTATTATGGGGAAACACCATTCAGAACGATTTGTTACGTTAGTTGACGATGCCAGAACCCTTCTTCTGCAGGCCCGGGGACCCGGAATTAAGAATTCCGCATATTACTCTCTTTCCAGCCCGGCGTCCCGGAGCCAGCGGTCGAGGAGCCTGAGGTCTCTCCGGAAAGCGGCCAGGACCTCTTCCCGGTCTATATTGAGCGTAGTGGCTCCATGGTTGGCCCCCCCGAGGTCATACTCATAGTGAAGGGAGATGGGGACCTGCACATTTTGTTTTTTCAGCAGTTCAAAATACGTTGGGAAGTCGACCATCCCTTCTCCGAGGGGGACGTTCTGTTCCTGCCACCTGCCCTCTGATTTTACCCAGTGAAAATCTTTGATATCGAGGGTGCCGATATAGGGATGTATCGCGGAAAATCCATTTTGCCACGAATTGGCCCCTTCGACGGTCGCATGCCTGATATCATACTGGCAGCCGATCCACTCGGTATCCATTTCGTTTAAAACGAACCACAGGTCCCAAATCGACGATCCGAAGCTGGTACCGGCATGATTCTGATAGTCGCCCTGAATCTCATAGGCGCTATTCATTTCCGCCAGCCGCCGCAGCTTCGAGGTGAACGCCTCCAGGTTTTGTGCAACATTTTTGGTTT
Organism: Fodinibius sp.; assembly: GCF_041642155.1. Classification (NCBI taxonomy): domain Bacteria; kingdom Pseudomonadati; phylum Balneolota; class Balneolia; order Balneolales; family Balneolaceae; genus Fodinibius; species Fodinibius sp. The sequence continues at coordinate 13,225 of NZ_JBEPWZ010000037.1, read as the reverse complement.
CATCATAGGGAAACCAGTCGGTGCGGTAATGGCCGATGTCCAGCTGGCTTGCTGTCTTGAGTATCGCTTCCGTATGCTCCTCATCGGGATCTCCGACAGCCGTACTGATCATATGGACTTCGAGTCCCGCTTCCCGGACGGCCTCCACCGCCCGGGGCAGGTCCCGCTCAACATGTTCCGGTAGTACGTGTCCCCCGGGACGTACCGTCAGGTCCACCCCGTCGAATCCTGTGTCTGCCGCCACCCTTGCCATCCCGGGATAGTCCAGCCACTGGAGGTGCTTTGAGAAAATGGAGATACTGCAGGCGCTATCCGCCTGCGTGCGGCTATGCGGACGATTGTGCGGGGAGTTTTCGTTGCCAAAGGCTTGCAGGCCCGGCAGCAATCCCGCCGAGGTAAGAAGAGAAGTGCGCAGAAAATCCTTTCGTGAAAAATTCATAAGCCGGGAAGTTAAATAGATGGTTAAAAAATGATATACAGTCGTAAATAAGCTATTGATAACCGATTAATCAATAAGCAATGAGAAGCTTTTGAAAAACCAGTCCCGAAGCATCGGGAAAGGTCAAGGCCAGAGGGAGGTTTGAATCGCAGCATACAGCCCATATGTGAGCATTTCAACCGACCCATAACGCCGAGATTGGACAAAAGAACGGTTTTGCAAAGACATCTAAAGAGAATAATCCTCACATGCTCGCCGACCGAATGCGAGCGGAAACTACCTCATTCTCAATTCCCAACCGCTCAGCAATAAGTTCCGCCGGATGCCAGGCCCGCTTATGCACCCCGTCGCTGATTTGATGCCGGCATGAAAATCCCGGAGCGCAGACCAGGACCTCTTCGGGCAGGGAGCGTACTGCAGGGAAAAGGGTGAGCTCTCCGATATTCATGGAGACCTCGTAGTGATCTTTCTCGTAGCCGAAGCTGCCCGCCATCCCGCAACAGCCGGTCTGTAAGACTTCCGTTTCATAGCCGGCCAGCTGCAGGGCCTGCCGGGTTGCACTGTTTCCGACCAGGGCCTTGGCGTGGCAGTGCCCGTGGATATATACCTTGCGTTGTTGGGATGGAGTAAAAATGGTTTTTGATACGGATGAAGATAAAACCCCCCGGGCGAACTCCTCGAACGTAAAACTCTGTTTTGCCACCTTTTTAGCGGAGGCTAATTGCTCGTCGTCACACAGGTCCAGGTACTCATCCCGGAGCGTCAATATCTCGGAAGGTTCCAGTCCGACGATCGGATAGCCGCGGTTGGCATAGGTTGTAAGCCGGGGCAGGTTTTGGTCGAGCACCTTTTTGGCGTGCTTGACCATCCCCTTGGAGAGTTGGGGACGTCCCAACTCATGGAAACCGGGAATGATCACCTCGTGACCCGTAGCCTCCAGAAAGCGAACGGCCGCCCTGGCAATCCCCGGGTCGTGGTAATTGGTAAAAATATCGATGAGAAGCACCACCTCCTGTCCCCCGCCGGAAAGGGACTCCGGAAGGGATTGAAGATCATTACCCTGCGCCGAGCTGCGCGGGCGGCGGGCGGATGACGTGCTGTGTTTCCGATACCATTCCATAAATGGTTCGGAGGCAAAAGCGGGGAGATCCCTTCGCTTGTCAATGCCGAGCCACTGCTGCAGCACTTCCTTGACGGCCGGCTGCCGTATCACCCAGTTGGAAAGCCGGGGCCACTTGCCGGCCAGGGGATAGAGCCGGGCGGCCTGGCCAAAGAAGCGTTCCCCGGGGGTGATGCCTTTTTCCTCGTGCCACCCCTGCATAAACTCGGCTTTCATGCGGGCCATATCCACATTGGCGGGACATTCGCTTTTGCAGGCTTTGCAGCTGAGGCAGAGGTCGAGGGCATCGCGCAGCTCCTCGGACCGGAAGGCCTCTTTCTGTCGGCCGGAAAAGAGCTGGCGGAAAAGGTTGGCCCGCCCGCGCGTGGAATCCTTTTCTTCCCGGGTGGCCATGTAAGAGGGACACATGGTGCCGCCGCTGTCGGCCAGTTTGCGGCAGACGCCCGCCCCGTTGCAGAGCTCCAGTGCATCGGCAAAACTAAATTCTTTTCGCCAGTTGAACTGGGTATCTACTTCGGGCGTACGATAGGCAGGAGAGTAGCGCAGGTCCTGTTCCATCGGCTTCGGATTCACAATCTTGCCCGGATTGAAGATATTTTCAGGATCCCAGATATGTTTCACCTGTTTCAGGAGCGGCATCATTTCGCGCCCCAGCACTTTTTCTATGTACGGTGCGCGCGCTCTCCCATCGCCGTGCTCACCGGAGAGCGAACCACGGTAGTTTCGGACCAGATCGGCGATTTCTCCGGCCATCGTTTTCATCTTTTGGATTTCATCTTTCACCTTGAGATTGATGACCGGACGCAGGTGCAGTTCGCCCACCGAAGCGTGGGCATAAAAGACGCAGTTGGCGTCATATTTATCAAGAATTTGCTGGAAATCATCCACATAATCGGGCAGATCCGGCACACGAACGGCCGTATCTTCGCAGAACGTGGGGGTTCGTCCTTTGGAACCCAGTCCCATAAGCAGTCCCAGTCCGGCCTTCCGAAGTTGCCAGACGCGATCTATTTTTTCGGGGTCCGTAATAATGGCTGCGGAAGAGGTAAGGTTGAGTTTCTGAAGCTTATCGGCAAGCAGTCGCGCTTTTGCGTTAAGCCGGCTGACATTTATTCCATCGAACTGGATAATCAGGATACCTTTGGGCTCTCCATCCAGGAAAAACCGATTTTTTTGTTGTTCAATATTGCCTTTTGTGGCATTCAGGATAATATCATCGACCAGCTCGACCGCAGCGGGATCCATTTTAACCGCTTCGACCGTTGCCTCCATTGCAGCGCGGATAGAGGAAAAATGAGGAACCAGCATGACGTGCTCGGGGTCTTCGGTCACCAGGTTTACTTTTGCCGAAGAGGTCACGGCCAGCGTGCCTTCACTACCGCACAGGAGCTCCGCCAGATTAAAGGGACGCCCCCCCTCGCTAAAGGGCTGCATCTCACAGAGCCGGTCGAGCGCGTAACCGGTATTGCGGCGGATGATCTCCGGGTGAGGGTAGTTGGCCAGGATGCGATCCTTATGTTCCCGGAGGAGCCCGGTCATCTCCCGGTAAATTTGCCCTTCCAGGCTGTCAAGCTCCATTTTTGCCGCCAGTTCGGTCTCGGACAGCGGCTTGAATACTGCTTTGGAACCGTCGCTTAGTACAGTCTCAATTTCGAGGACATGCTCCCGGGTGGTTTTGTGTTTAATGGAAAAGAGTCCGCACGAGTTATTACCGATCATGCCGCCCAGCATACAGCGGTTGGTTGTTGCGGTGTCGGGACCAAAGAGCAGGTTGTGTTTGGAAGCTTCCCGGTTGAGCGTATCCCGGATGACGCCCGGCTGAACCCGCGCCTGTTGTTTTTGGGCGTCAATGGAAATAATTCGGTTCATGTTGCGGCCGATATCCATCACGATGCCACCCCCGGTCGTCTGTCCCGCAAGGCTGGTGCCGGCCCCCCGCGCCGTCAGGGAGATTCCTTGCTGCCGCGCGTAGGTAACAATATCGATAATTTCCTGTGTGGTTTCCGGAAAGGCTACTGCCTTGGGCATTTCCTCATAGCTGGAGGCATCCGTGGCATAGAGCCGTCGTGTTTGTTCGTCGGCAAAAAGATTGGGCACCGTTGATATCATGGTATGTCTTGGGTTAGAAATACGTCCAACCAAACCTAACAAATAACCGGCAATAGCAAAACGAAAAATTAAAAAACCGTTGCAATATCCGATCAGCCATCTATGGAAAGGATCGGAACCGGGGGCGGTGCACAGAAAGGAGAAGGAATAACAGCTATCCCATCGCAATAGTTGTTGAACCAAAGCCTGGGGCGGCATACCGCCGGGGCAGTGTATGACCAATAACCTGGAAGGGGTTTTGCAAAGGATTATTAGAGCGAAAAAGCGTCCCCCGCCCGGGCGACGATCTCATCTCCGATAGCAAGTCCGGCCGTAGCGGCAGGACTCGGGGCATTGAGGACGTGGATTTCGTTTTTGGTGACCTCGAACCGGAAGTCATTCAGGATTTCACCGTCCGGTTTAAGGGCCATGGCCCGGACCCCGGAAGGCGAAGCACTCAGGTGTTCGGCACGGATGGCCGGCACGAGCTTCTGCAATCCCTTGACAAAGGCCTGCTTGGAAAAGGAACGGTACCACTCATCAAGCCCCATTTTCCAGTGCTGTTTCGCCAGCTTCCAGAAGCCGGGAAAATTGAGGGTTTCGATGGTCTCGTTGAGATCGAAGGAGATTTTGTCGTAGCCTTCGCGTTTGAAGGCAAAAACGGCATTGGGACCGCACTCCACCGCGCCGGTGGTCATTTTTGTAAAGTGAACGCCCAGGAACGGGAACGCCGGGTTGGGCATCGGATAAATGAGCCCGTTAACAAGTTGCCGGGCTTCCGGTTTCAACTCGAAATATTCGCCCCGGAAAGGCACAATCTGGATATCGGGACGTATGCCCGCCGATTGGGCCACACGGTCGCTGTACAGCCCGGCGCAGTTTATCAGGTACCGGCCCCGAAACCGGTCGGTGCCGGTGCTGACTGAGAGTTCCCCTTCATTGTTGATGTTGGTAATGTGTTGGACCTCCTGCCCGAAGCGTAGCTGTCCCCCGTTTTCTGCAATCAGCCGCTTCAGCTGCTTGCAGACGCCCACATAGTCGACGATGCCTGCACAGGGCACGTGAATGGCTTGTACGCCGCGGGCATGCGGTTCGATTTCCGCCAGTTCGCGGGGCCCGATTTTTCGGATGCCTTCAATTTCATTAATCCGGCCGGTTTTGAAAATATCATCCAGCCGCGGAATATCCTCCTCTTCGGTGGCCACAATCACTTTGCCGCAGATTTCATAATCTACGGTATATTCCCGGCAGAAATCAACCAGCTGGTGCCGCCCGTCCACACAATTTTTGGCGCGGTAGCTGTTCGGTTTGTAATAGATGCCCGAATGGATAACCCCCGAATTATTACCGGTTTGGTGGGCCGCGACACGGTCTTCCTTTTCCAGGACCAGGATATCCAGGCCCGGATAGCGCTCCGAAAGTTTATAAGCGGTTGAAAGCCCGACAATGCCGGCCCCGACAATGATAAAATCGTATGTCATGAAGCAAAAATTAGCAATGCATTTATTATTAACGGCTGCCCAAGATACAAAATCCGCCGGTAGAGTTAAATCAAAAGGCCGCGTGCCGATTATTCGGTCAGGAATTTTGCATATAATTGGTTATTTTAGAGCAATAATAAACGGATGCATTTGTTATCAATTATAACCGGCTTTTCATAAAAATTTCAGGTGTTATTATATGATCATTGGCGCGTTTAAGAAAATGTTGCCCCTTCTCCTGGCGGGAGTTATTGCCGGTTGCGGCGGCGGAGAAGATTCGGAGTCGGCAAGCCAGAAAGAGCAGGCTGAACCTCAGTCTACCGCGGACTATGTAGAACAAGCCACCTTTACGTCGTTGGATGGCGATACGGTTAGCGTTGCCGATTTCAAAGGCAAGGTGGTTATGATTGATTTATGGGAGACCTGGTGCAAGCCCTGTTTGGCAAGCTTTCCCACGCTCCAAAAGCTGCAGGAGGAATATACCGATGATTTTGTTTTATTGGCCGTGACGCCGGGCTTTACGGATACGAAAGAAGATGCACGCGCTTTTGCCGAAGAGCATGATTATGATTTTACGTACCTCATGGATTCAAACGGGCTGCATGAAAAAGTGGGCGTGCAGGGTATTCCCTTTAAGCTGTATGTGGATGCAGAAGGGAATTTCATCCAAAAGTCTATGGGCAGCTATGGTCCCGATCAGGACTACGAAAAGGTAAAGGAAATTATTGAAAAGCATAAAAAGTCGGACGGAGCGAAAAGCGAGACCTGAAACGCCCTCACATAACCCTACTATATTTACCGAATTGTATTTATATGGATATGCACATTGACAGGGGGTTTTTCAAAAAAACCGTTGTTTTGCCCAATCGCTCAGGCTTTAGTATTGTACAAAAGCCGATTTGTCACCCTGAACGCGGTTGAAGGATCCCATTTTTTAGAAGAGCGGGTAAAATATGCAGGAGATCCTTCGCCGGGAATCACAGAAGTTATGGTTATTCAGGGCCTCCTGATAAACCGATCCCTTTATGACTTCGAATTGAATCAGGCGGCATAAAGCCGTATTTTAACAGATGAAATTTAACATAACCAAGTACGGATTTTCATGGCACAGAAGGTAAAAGAGAAACTACCCTATAAAGTAAAAGACATTGGCCTGGCCGATTACGGCCGCAAAGAGATTCGCCTGGCGGAAGCAGAGATGCCCGGGCTGATCGCTCTGCGTGAAGAATATGCCGAACAGCAACCATTAAAGGGCGCCCGCATCGCCGGTTGCCTCCATATGACGGTACAAACCGCCGTTCTTATAGAAACCCTGGTAGAGCTGGGGGCAGAGGTTCAATGGTCGTCCTGTAACATCTTTTCCACGCAAGATCACGCTGCGGCTGCTATCGCAGACAGTGGTGTTCCGGTATACGCCTGGAAGGGTGAAACCGAAGAAGAGTACTGGTGGTGCGTGGAGCAGACGCTTCTTTTTGAAGACGGAGAGCCGTTGAACATGATTCTGGATGACGGTGGAGACCTCACTCAGCTGGTTCATGAGGAGTATCCCGAATTACTTGAGGGTGTTCGCGGGATCTCAGAAGAAACGACCACGGGCGTGAACCGCCTGTACAAAATGGCCAAGGAGGGAACGCTTGGCGCTCCGGCCATAAATGTTAACGACTCGGTCACCAAGTCGAAATTCGATAATAAATACGGCTGCCGGGAATCATGCGTCGATGCTGTTAAGCGGGCTACTGATATCATGCTGGCCGGTAAGGTCGCTGTTGTCGCCGGCTACGGAGACGTGGGAAAAGGCTCGGCCGCTTCCCTGCGCGGCGGCGGTGCCCGCGTGATAGTTACGGAAATCGACCCCATCTGCGCCCTGCAGGCGGCGATGGACGGTTACGAAGTCAAGAAAATGGATGATGCCGTCAAAGAAGCGGATATTGTGGTGACCGCCACCGGCAATAAGGATATTATTACCGCTCGCCATTTCAGGATGATGAAAGACAAGGCGATTGTCGGGAACATCGGTCATTTTGATAATGAAATTGATGTGGCCTGGCTCAAAGAACATGCCGACCGCGATAATATCAAGCCGCAGGTGGACCTCTTCCGGCTGGAAGACGGCAAAGAAGTGATTCTGCTTTCAGAGGGACGCCTGATGAATCTGGGAAATGCTACGGGACACCCGTCATTTGTGATGTCGAACAGCTTTACCAACCAGACACTGGCACAGATTGCGCTCTGGAATCGGCCGGAAGATTTTGACCTGAGCGTAAGCGTACTGCCGAAGGACCTGGATGAAAAGGTAGCGCGGCTGCACCTCAAGAAGATTGGGGTCGAGCTCGAAGAGTTGACGGATGAGCAGGCGGAATATATTGATGTCCCCAAAGAGGGACCCTACAAGCCCGAACACTATCGCTACTAAAAGCATATAACATGGATATTGATGGCCTCATTCATTGTATATCGATGGATGAGGCCTTTTTAATAGGCCTTTAGCGGCTGGAATCGATGCCTTTTTTAATGATAAAATTAAAATGTACTGGCTGAAGCTTCTTCGAGAGTATCCTCTCGAAGGTGTTTGCTTCACTACTATACCCTTTTATATTATTATAGACTATTGTTTTCGCCATCACTGCGGCTAAAAGGCCAAAGACGGTGAACCCCTGATTGACCTCGAAGGGAACAGGAGATCCTATTGCACAAAAAGTCCAAGAATTAGTTAAAGCATGGCCCAGAACAAAAAAGAAATCAGTATCACGGTAGAACTGGATGACAACAATATCCCGGAAAAAATCGACTGGAATGCCACGGACAAGGCCGGTGAGGGGATCGCAAACTGTAAGGCGATGTTTCTCTCGATGTGGGATCCGGAAAAGCAGGATACGCTGCGGCTGGACTTGTGGACCAAGGAGATGACCAAAGAGGAGATGAAAGTTTTCTTTCATCAAACACTGGTCACAATGGCCGAAACCCTGGAAAATTCCACAGAAGAAGAGTCCATGGCCGAGGATATGCGCGATTTTACGGCCTACTTCGCCGAAAAGATGGAGATCATGGAGTGATAAATTAAAAATGAAAAATCACTCAATTAAAAATGATAGCTATAGAAGCCGACGATTTTTAATTTTTAAAAGTCTTTGAAAAACCAGTCCCGAAGCATCGGGAAAGGTCAAGGCCAGAGGGAGGTTGCAGTCGCAGCATATCGCCCATATATGAGGATTTTAACCGACTCATAACGCCGACATTGGCCAAAAGAACGGGTTTGTAAAGGCTTCTTTTATTTTTCATTAAGTAGAATAGAGAATAGAACCGAAAGTGACGGCGCTTTCTCTTTCACGCTCGTCCCACAGGTCATAGTTTAGCATGGTTCCTGTCAAACCGGGCATGCTTTTCAGGAAGGTATAGAGCGGGGGAAATCCACAAATGCGGTACGGATCCAGATCCTCTGCGAGCAGTTGCAGCATGCCGGAAGGATCATTCCTGACCCCGTACTCCAGGAACTGCTCATCGAAGTCCTCCACATCTTCAATCATGGCGGTGGCGGCGTCAGCATCGCCGAATTTCCTGCCGAAGTGGGAGAGGTCGCCGCTGATCAGGAAAAACGTTTCCCCGTCTTCTGCAAATCTATCCGCCAGTAGCGTTGAGAAACGGTCGACCAGGGTCTGTTGATACCCCTCTTTCATATACATCAGTTCCTGCAGGCCCGAAACCAGAAAGGGGACCACCGTAAAATCGTGTTTCCAGAGGTAGCTGAGAAAGAGCAGGTGCAGTTCAATGCTGTGTTCCATCCGGTGGGCGCGGTCGCGGAGCGTTATGCCGAAATCGCTGGTGCCGCTGAACTTTTTGATGGTTTCCCGGTCGCACCTGACCGTTCCCAGCGGAAGTTCGAAATCCTTGTTCACTAAAATAAAGGGGTGATCTTCATAGAGTTCCGGGTACAACCCCGCGTAGTGAGCGGTTGCTAAAACAACAACCCGCCTGGGTCTTATGTCCCTGATGGGAGCAAACGCTTCCGCATAACGATTCAGTGCTACCTGGGGATCGATATGGGGTGCGTATAGGGCCCTGGGAGGTCCCTGGGACCCGCTGGCTGTGGGTTCATCACAGCCGGCAAAAGCGTTATCAAGCAAAGCTGTCAGCTCGTCCGGATCGGAGGGATAAGAACGTCCGGCGGTGACGGAGGAATGGACGGATCGCTCTTCGTACCTGGCTTCAGTGTTATCCGCAAATGTTTTGAAATAGTCGGAATGGAGGAGCCTGTTTTTATCCAGGAATTTGATAAACTCCAATAGTTCATCCTTGTTGATATTCTCTCCCAAATACGGTTCCAGGTCGTTAATGCTCTTGCGGCCGTCAATAAGCGAGAGCAACGATTCAACCTCGTGGCGAAGAGCTAAGTCAGGGGTAGCATATTGGCGCTGGTCGTGAAAGTACAAGTAGGCGTTGCCGTTATCCCGGATGGGAATAATATCCAGGTCGGGCCGGAGTGGAGGAATAGGCTTGGTTTTTGAACTGAAAAAATTATCGATACTCATAGAGCTTAATTTTTGTTGTATCATTGAGGCGCGCAGCAAAGAAAGAAAATCATGTAATAAAGAGAATACGATTCCGGTTTCTGTTTATGTGGTCATCCGCAGAATCAGAGTTGGGCGCTTTGCCTGTTATTCCTTTCTCATCTGCTGGCATTTGCAGTTTATACCATATTTTTTGCACACGGGATGGTCCGGCGGCTCTGAAAAACGGGCTTTGCAGGCATTGCGACCGTGATGGATGATCAGGTGGGAGAGGTCCGTCCATGACTCTCTTGGAAACAGGGCCATCAGATCGCGTTCGATTTTGTCTGTGTTCTTTTCCTCCTCGGTGAGTCCATAGCGATTGGCAAACCGGCGCACATGCGTATCTACGACAACGCCCACATTAATATTAAAGGCATTGCCCAGCACCACGTTGGCGGTTTTCCGGGCCACGCCAAAAAGCTCCAGCAGGTCAGCCATCGTTCGGGGGACTTCCCCGCCGTGTTTTTCCGTAATAATTTGGGAGGAGGTTTTCAGGGCCTTTGCTTTGTTGCGGTAAAAGCCGGTGGAACGCACCAGTTCTTCGAGCTCCTGTATGGGCGCCTCGGCCATGGCTTCGGGCGTGGGATAGGCCTCAAACAGTTCCGGGGTCACTTTGTTGACCCGCACATCCGTGCACTGTGCGCTTAAGATGGTCGCACAGAGCAGCTCAAATGCATTGCGATGATCCAGGGCGCAGTAAGGATCGGGATAGTGCTCGTACAGGGCGTTCAGGATTTCGCGGGCGCGCGCCTTTTGTTGATCGGATTTTTTGGGAAGCTTGGGTAAATCGTCGTACAGTTTTACTTTGGGCATGCGATAAATCGGTTGTCATTAGGTGCTTAAAATCAAAAAGAGTAAGCAGGAATACAATAGGAAATTTTGCCCGTTTCGATAATTATCGAAGTGGATTTCGAGGTAATATTTCCGGTTCTTTGTGTTTCAATAAAAAAACATTAAATGCCTATAACAAAAAAACAGGCCAAACAGTTGGTCTCGAGTCCCTATGCCTGGGGGGTCCTGGGTCTTCTGACCCTGATCTATATATCCAGCTTCGTGGACCGGCAGGTTATTGCGGTGCTGGCCCCCCAGATTCAGCAGGAACTGTCACTCAGTAATTTCCAGGTGGGGCTGCTGTACGGCACCGCCTTTTCACTGGTTTACGCCGTCTGTGGTATACCCATGGGACGGATGGCGGATATCTATTCCCGCAGGGCAATGATTGTGGGGGGACTGCTGGTCTGGAGCTTGATGACCTTTGTCAGCGGATATGCGGCTTCTCTAACGTTCCTGATGGTCGCCCGTTTTTTCGTGGGCATCAGTGAGTCGGCCCTGAGTCCGGCTGTGTATTCCCTGCTGTCCGATTATTTTCGCCCCTCGCAGCGGGGCACGGTTTTCTCTATATACGCCGGCGGCATCTTTGTGGGCATCGGCGTAGCGTTCCTGGGGGGCGGCGCTGTAGCCCAGGCCTACGACTGGCGTATGGCGTTACGGGTGGTCGGGGCGCCCGGCCTGCTGCTAGCCGCCATAGCCTGGCTGGTGATACGGGAGTTCCCGCGGGGCATTATCCGGGGCAGCAGTCGTTATGATACGGGGAGGAGTTTTCGGGAGGTTGTAGGGTATATTCTCCGCAAAAAAACGGTGCGATATCATTTTTTGGGCTTTTCTTTGCTGGCTTTCACGGGATATACCATCCTCGGCTTTATCGGTATCGTGCTCACCGATATCCACGGCGCGAGCTCGATGGTGCCGCAGTACGGCTGGTTTATGATGGCGACGGGGCTGAGTGTGGTGGCCTCCGGGAAAATGGCCGACTGGATGGCCGCACGATGGGACGCCTCCCGCCGTTTTGTGATGGGGATCATTGCGGGGCTGGCGGGACTTCCCCTCTATTATTTTGGGCTTTTTGCGGATTCGGCCTCCACCGCGTTTATGCTCATCGGGCTGGCCAATGTGATCTCTTCGTCCTATAACGGCGTTGCTGCGGCCATCCTGCAGTACCTGGTGAAGCCCGATATGCGCGCACTGGCAGGGGGACTATATCTTTTTGTAATCAGTGTCGTCGGCTTTGGGGTGGGTCCCCCGCTGGCCGGCTGGCTCATGGATGCGGTGTTCACCGGCCATTACGGTCCCGCCAGGGCGTTAATGCTGATCTTCAGCTGCTGCAGCGTGCTGGGTAGCCTCTGTTTTTTAAAGGCGATGCGTACATACAGCCGTGATAAAGAGCAGGATTAAATTTTTTATGATATAGCGGTGGGAAGTTTTGACTAATGTAGTTTTAAATTTGATTCCGAGCCCTTAATAATTGATTTTACTTACGTATTGCAATTGACTAATAAACAAACTGGAACAAACCGATAATCATAATCTATTATGAAAACTCTTCTTAAGCTCGGAAGTATTGCAACTGTGATGCTGTTGCTCGTGGCATGCGGCGGGGAATCAACGGATGTGGTTGAAAGTGGTACCTACGAGGGGACCATTCAGGAAGTAAATGCCGGTGAATCCGAAATCTATGTTCAAACGGAAGATGACAAAACCCTTGAACTCTATTTCATTGAATCAACGGAATTGGTCAAGGGGGGTGCGGAAGTGCCGTTCGACAGCCTTGTTACCGGACAGGAAGTGCGGGTAGAAGTTGAAAAGGTGGGCCAGCGGCTGGATCCTCTGAGAGTAGAAATTCTTGAATAAAACCCAACAGTAATATGCAGGAGCCGTTAAGCATGTGGCGGGTGGAGCTGATCCACCCGTCCGTTGTACATATACCGGTAGCGCTGCTTCTTATTGGAACTATTCTCTGGTTGAGCAGCCTCTTCCTCCATAAGCGATATTCCTTTTTGAGGCCCGCTTCCAGGCTTATGATATTTATAGGTGTGATTGGGGCCTGGATTGCGGTTTACACCGGGCTGCTTGCAGACGGACAGGTGGCACGCTCTCTGTGTGATCCGACGGTTGCAAAAGATCACGAGCGATTTGCTTATACCGTAGGATATCTTTTTTCAGCTTTTGTTGTGGTTGACTGGTTAGCAAAAAAAAGTTACCTCAATTTTTTAGATATAAAATACCTGCGAACAGGATTAGCTATTTTGCTAATTTCCGGCTGTGGATTTTTAGGCTATGTCGGTCACCTGGGCGGCAAGTTGGTTTATCAGCAGTCTGCAGCCGTATACCAGCCTACCCAAGGGTGTGTAGAATTTAATTAGTCGGGACCCCGTGTCCCCGCGTTATCCTCCCGGTATCCGTCGTTATCCCGTATCCTAAAGCTGTATCGGCCAAATGTCAATGTACCAACGTGTCAACCTGAATCATACCTCATTCAGGGCCTGCGAGAGATCCTGCAGGGTTTTTTTGGCATCACCGAAGAACATCTGGTTGGATTCTTCATAAAACAAGGCGTTGTCGATGCCGGCGAAACCGGGACTCAGACTCCGTTTGAAGACAATCGTACGTTTCGCTTCATCCACATCCAGGATAGGCATGCCGTAAATAGGACTGCCCTTGGACGTCTTGGCAGCCGGATTAACCACATCGTTGGCACCGATAATAAGCACCA
>NZ_JBEPWZ010000036.1:0-18526 GCF_041642155.1 Fodinibius sp. | reverse complement strand
GATATCAATATTACCACCGCTTGTTTTAAGATCAGTAGAAGAGGCTAGCGATATAAAATCGGCTTCGATATTACCCCCGCTGGTCTGAGCTTCAACGACACCGCGAATGTTATTGAGGTCGATGTGTCCCCCGCTTGTTCGGGCATTGAAGTTGCCCTGAAGATCACCGGCCGTGATATGTCCGCCTGAGGTGCGGGCTTCAATATTCCCTTCCAGGTCGGATAATACCAGATGTCCCCCGCTTGTTCTCATCTGCTGATCGCCGCTAAGCCCTTTGATCGTAATGTGTCCCCCGTCAGTATTCAGTTTGGAACTCATCGTTCGGGGAGTGTAGACAATAAACGAAATTGAGGGATGGTCGCCATTTCCGAAAAAATTCCACCTCTTTCCTTTATATTTTGCCATTGCTTTAATGGACTTTCCGGATTTAGAGATATCGATTTCCCAGTCATCTAAATGAATCTCATCGGGAGTGAGATCGCGCCCCTTTCTACGGACATACATTTCAACCCGAACCGTATTGGAGGATGTCCCCTCGACCGTAATATGTCCCCCGGAGGTTTTGACATCAAGGGAACCACCCCCCGACAGAGGGAAGGACTCTGCCCGGTAAGGAGTATCGGTTTCGACGGCTGCTGAAGTACCGGAAGAGGCCTTCACCGGGATGATCCCTGAAAAGGATATAAAAAAAGATAACAGAAAAGCCAGCGTTACTTTGTGAAGAGAAGTTGTTTGTTTTTCCATAATAATCACCAAGTATGTTATTGTTTGAGAACTGTTATGCAATACGACCGAATATCTTGAAAGGTTACATATAAACGGGAAAGAACACCCAGGGAGGTAGGAGAGATGCCTGCAATTTATTATTTTCATCGTTTTCAGGGGAAAGATAAGTACAGAAAATGCACATGAAGTTACCGTTTGTTTTAGCGAAGCGTTTTGTGGCCGGTGAATCTTTTGAAGCCGCTGCACCCAAAGTTAAGGCACTGAATGAAAAAGGCATCGAGGTTACGCTGGACCTGCTGGGCGAAAATGTGGAAGACCGGGAAATGGCAGACGAGATGGTCGCCAACTATATCGGGCTGCTGGAAAATATCAGCACGGTCGATACGATGGAAAGCACCATTTCCATAAAGCTTACCATGCTGGGACTTGATATTGATATCGATTACTGCCGGGCTAATTTGTTCAAATTGCTGAATGTTGCGCGCGAATACGACCAGTTTGTCCGCATCGATATGGAGGGGTCGGATTATACGCAGCACACCATTGACCTGTATAAAGACGCTTTTAAAGAGTATGGAAAGCATGTGGGCATTGTCATCCAGGCCTACCTGCATCGCACGAAAAACGATCTCGCGGAGCTGGCCGGGTTGGGGGCGGACGTGAGGCTGTGCAAGGGGGCCTATGACGAGCCTGAAGATATTGCTTTACAGGATATGAGCGCGATACGCAAGGCATTTAAAAAATACATAAAAGTATTGCTTGCCAAGACTCCCTGTCCGCGTATTGCAACCCACGATGATGAGCTGATTGACTGGACCCGTAAATACGCCGCGGACCATAACATCAGGCCTTCGCGCTTTGAGTTCCAGATGCTGTACGGCCTGCGGCAGGAGACGATGGAACAGCTCGCCCGGGAAGGATATAATACCCGTATATATGTGCCTTTTGGAACGATGTGGCTTCCCTATTTCAAGCGCCGGCTTATGGAGCGCAAGGAAAATATTTGGTTCGTACTTTCTACCTTATTCAAGAAGTAAAACAGGAAAATGCGGATGAAAAACAAAAGGGGAGCCAGCGGCTGCTTGCTTGGTTTCCGCTTCTTTTCCCGCAGCCGGTTTCACAGAGCTCTACACCTTATCCTGGTATGCCAATGCAAATAGACAACGAACGGTTGAAGCTGCTGCTACCTCTCCTGGCCGGGGGAGTATTGCTTTTTATTCCCCTGGTGGGGGACTTTCATATCGAGTCGGCCATACTGGCGTCGCTGGCGGGTTGTTTTTGGGCCGGCATCAGGGCATGTGGTCATAATCGGCAGAATGGCGACTTTTATTCAGCCCTGACCGTACTCGGGTATCTTTACGTGGGGGGACTCCCGCTTGCGGTGAATGCATTTGCCGGCGGCTGTTTTTCCATACACGGGCTGGCTTTCTGGCTTATTTTTCCGCTGCCGAGCGTCTTTTTCGGTTATGCAGTGGGACGCCTGGCAAGAAAATGGGGCGTGCGGTACCGGCGGACTGTCACCACCGTTATTTTGTTGATCGTTGGGGTCGGGATCTTACTGTTTGAGTTTTTTAATTATCCCCAGCTGTACTTTTTTAACCACGTCTGGGGAGGCTGGGCAGGTCCTATTTACGATGAGGCGATCACGGTCAGCGGCGCAGCGTTCTTTTTCCGGTCGATGACCGTACTTTGGGCACTTTTGCTCTGGCATATTCCATCCGTCTGCAGCGAGAAACTTTCTGTGTGGATCGTAGGGCTCTCCGCCCTGGCCCTGGGATTTAGTTACACGCAGCTTGCCGAGGCCGGCATTGTATCTCCTCCCTCGCATATACAAGCTGTACTGGGAGGAAACCTGGAAACCGAGCACTTTCAACTCTATTACGACCGGGAGTATTACAGCGATTATGACATCCGCATGCTGGCCCGGGAGCATGAATTCCACCTGGAACAGATTTCGGACAAGCTTGACCTGGATACGGTTGATTCCCGACACAAAATCGAAAGCTATCTATATGCCCATCCCTGGCAAAAAAAGCGATTGGTGGGAGCAAAGTTTACCAGCTTTGTGCCGGTGTGGCTGCCCGGGGATCAACTGCACATTGCCAGGCAGCAGATAGCGGGAAGCCTCGGGCACGAGCTGGTTCATGTGGCAGCCAAGCAGTTTGGCAACGCGCTGATCAATGCAAGCTGGAGTATTGGTCTTGTAGAGGGACTGGCGGTTGCTGTAGACGGGGGGGCGTCATCGACCACGACGGTTGACCAGGTCGTAGCCGCTCAACAGCCATATCCCGGGCCCGAAGCCTTAGGGCAAGCCCTGTCCCCGTGGGGATTTTACAGCGGGCGGTCCGGCGTGAACTATATGACCAGCGGTTCGTTTGTACAGTATTTGCTGGACCGGTATCCCGTTAGAAATCTTAAAGAGGCCTATCGCACCGGGGATGTCAGGAACGCTTATCCGCAGGACTGGAAGCTATTGGTACGGGGATGGCACCGGCACCTGGATTCTGTATCCGTCGACTCGACAGACCGGCAAAAAGCCCGTCAAATTTATTCGATACCGTCCCTTTTAGAGCAACCGTGTCCCCATGTAGTATCAGACTTTGCCTCGGCGTGGGATGATTATCAGTATTATTGGGCCGCACGGGATACGGCAGAAGCACTGAATGCGCTGGAGCTGGCACTGGCAGAATCCGATACCCCCTCGCCCATTAAGGCGGAGTGGAGTTTCCGGCATCTCGTGGCCGGAGAATATGCTGCGGTGCGCGAGATCGCCTCGTTAAAAGATTCAACTCTTGACCTGCAGCTGTTGTATGCAGACGCTTTTGCCCATAGCGGTTACCGGGAGCAGGCCCGCGCCCATGTGGAACAAGCGAGAACTATTTTTGCCTCCAATCCCGATACAATGCGAAAAGAGGCGCTGGAGACCCGCACCGACAACAGGCAGTGGCAGATCTATCGCCGGCTGACGTACGGGCGAAAACTGCCCGATTCCGCCACCTTTGATGAAGCATTATACCGTACGAAAATACGAGCGGTTCGGGTCTCTGTCGAACAGGAAGAATGGGCAACCATGATGGGTTATGCCGAGCAGCTTCTTCAGCACCCGATACGGGAGGTCTTTTTTGATGATTATTTGGCATTGATTCATCATTTATGTTTTCAGCAGGAGGGAGAGACTGCTCAGAGATGGATCCGGAAAGTAAGCGGGACCACCCTGCGGGACCGGCACAGGCAACGATTGAACCGGGAGATTGAATGGCAAAATTTTTTGGAGAATCGAAAAGCCGGACCTGCCGCTTTGGACTAAAATAGTTGGGCAATCTGTATTTGGTTTATTAATATAAACTATGTAAGATGGGGGAGTGACTGGAAGAAACAAATTTTCCGTTTCTTCTTCATTGTAACCAACCATGGGTGATCGTGCTACGATTTACAAAAACTGCTATGCCTTTAGCTGTGATGGAGTTAGCTTTTTTCACAAAAGTTTTGCGGAAGCATGACAGGAAGGGGATTCGCTCATTTATAATTTAATTTAATAAAGAATTAAAGTTCCCGAATGGGCAGTTGCGGTGGATGAGGTCGATTTAATTGTATATAACCGTAGTAAAAATAACTACTTAGCTATTATAGGGGGGGCGCTGACCAGGTTAAAAAAAAATATTGTTAATATTTAGAAAAATTAGGGAACTTATGAGCTGTATTGAGCTTTTAACTAAACGTTACAACGTCAAAATCAAATAATCGGAATCAGGCGTTGGCCTGAATTATAATTAATCTTAGGAGGTTTTATGTTAAAGAAGCTACTTTTAGCCGCAACCATGTTATGTCTATTTGTGCCTGCCCTGCACGCACAAACGGAGGATCATCCAACGTGGATGAGTATCCATCTCGGGCATAACGAATATGATGGTGATCTCGGGAATGAGATGCTTGAGTATGAGGTCGATACAGACTGGTCGGCAGGTATTGGTTTTCACCAGTACTTGAGCCCGTCTTTCGACTTTGATGCCATTCTGGAATACGGATATCTGGATTATAAAAACCAGGAAGATCCGAATGAGGTCAAAGCTAACAACAGCTTTGGGACCAGTTATGTAAATGCCAACCTGATGTTTCGGTATAAGTTGGCAAACGGATATATTTTCAGCCAGAATGCAACCTTACAGCCATTCCTGGCTGCAGGTATTGGTGTTACCCCCTATTTTAACGGGAGTGACAATGTCTATGAAGGTCAGGAAGGAAATGACATCGACAGCCGGATAGGGTTGGGCATTCCCCTTGCCGCCGGATTTGATATCAGCTTATCCGAGAAGACAAAGTTGTTCTTGAAAGCCACCTATAACCGCACGTTCGTGGATGGATTTGACGGTCAGGCTGGCAGTGGCGAAAGCAATATTGACAACAAAAGCCACGATGACTTCTTAGTGACTTCTGTTGGATTCAAGTTTAACATTAGTCCTGATCCCGACGCCGACGGCGACGGCATCCCCGACGATGAGGATCGCTGTCCGCAGACCCCCGGACCGGAAGAGTTCGATGGCTGTCCTGACACGGATGGCGACGGCATCCCGGATATAGACGATCGTTGTCCTGAAGAGCCGGGCGAAGCTGAATTTGACGGCTGCCCTGATACAGACGGCGACGGTATCCCCGATTATGATGACGAATGTCCTGAAGAGCCGGGCGAAGCTGAATTTAATGGCTGCCCTGACACAGATGGCGACGGAATTCCTGACAAGGATGATCGCTGCCCTGAAGAACCAGGCGAAGCTGAATTTGACGGCTGTCCTGACACAGACGGCGACGGCATCCCCGACTACAAGGATGAATGTCCTGAAGAACCGGGTCCTGCATCCAATAACGGTTGTCCGCTAGTCGACTTCGACTTTGACAATGTGAACTTCGGATTCGATCAAGACAATGTTGAAGAAGAGTTCGAAGATATGCTGAACGAAGTAGCTGATGTATTGATTGACAACACCGGTCTCAAAGCAACCTTGAGAGGTCACGCCGACCGTATCGGACCTGCGCAGTATAACTTGCGCCTGTCTCAGCGTCGAGCCGAGTCTGTCAAGAGTTACCTTGAGGGACAAGGTGTAAGCGGTGATCGCATCTTCACAGAAGGCCTGGGTGAATCCGAGCCTCTGATTGAGAACGCGAACCGAGAAGAACGTCGACAAAACCGTCGCGTAGAAATCGAGATTGAGGAATTGTAACGCACAATAAGCTCAAAAACTGAAGAAAGGCCCCGCTTTAATTAGCGGGGCCTTTTTTTATTTATAGGAGTTTTTGTAATGTGATTCTACAAAGCTCTTTAACCCGAATTTCTTGGTGAATAATCCGGTTTAACCATATATGTATCAGCATGAGAAATACTGGTTAGGATAATCCGGGCCAAATAACAGATTAAGCTATGAGACTTTGGATTGCAACACTTTGGTTCGTAATCAGCGTCATCGGTAATCCTGCGATGGCCACTTCTCTCGCAGATGATTCAACACTGGTTGTTGTCTCTTACAATATCAAAGCTGCACGAGGAATGGATGGCCAATTGAATCTTCGCCGCACGGCAGATGTGATTAACCGATTGAATCCTGATATTGTTTTTCTCCAGGAAGTTGACAGTATGACTCATCGAACCGAAGAAGTCGATCAAATGATGAAATTGGGAGAATGGACGAATATGAAGCCTGTTTTTGGAGCGCATCGGCCGTATGATGGTGGAGCGTACGGTAATGGAATACTCACGAATATTCCCATAAAGAAGCAACAAATACACCAGTTGCCAATGACAGCAAAACCACTCACGGCTTTATCTGTTCAACTTCTTAATAAAGACTGGGAATCACCTATCTGGATTACTGGGATTCATTTGTATATGACTGCAGAACAGCGCATGGCCCAGGCAAAAAAGCTTAATAAAATTCATCAGGATTATATAGTACCTGTGATCATCGGAGGTGATTTTAATTCTACCGCAGATTCCCAAGTTATGAGATATCTGTCCGAACAATGGCAAATTCCCGCTAAGAAGGGCAATTCCGGCACGTATCCCGCCGATGACCCCGTAAAAGAAATTGACTATATCATATTTAAGCCCAATAAATATTTTAAGGTTCTAGAATCTTATGTAGCGGAAACTCCTCTTGCTTCGGACCACCGCCCCTATGTACTCAAGCTAAAGCTTAAGTAATACTTAAGCGCTTTTTGCATCTATTTGTGAATAATCAATGAGCCAGTCAACTGACAAGCACAACCAATATCTGTCGTATAAGGGCCGGTTATGTAAAGTAGCGGACGCCGGCTAAGAGTTTATAACGGGGATATTGTTGAAATGCTATAGCTAAAGATATAAATGAGGAGGGGCTGCTTGACATTTTCCTTTTTAAAGGGGTTAGCTGTACTTGTTTAATTTTTTGCCATGAAATCTAGGACAAGTTGTAGTGAATGAGGCCACGGAAATTCTTCTCCAGAGAATTGATCCTTTTCGTTGGATTTTGATAAATAGTCTTTGATTTTACTTAAGGATCCAATTGGGTTTTCAACGGGTGGTAGAAATACAATATTTTCATCAATTTGAACAGCAATTGATTTAATTGGTTTTTCCACGCTGATAATTTTTCGCTCTCGTTTAATTTCTTTTGGTAGTGTGAAAATATAAGGTTGAAAAATTTCTTTACTTGGATTTAGTAGTTGTTGCCTGATAACATCAAACTCTTTATTCAGTATATATCGGTAGCCAAGTAGAGCAAATGAAGCAAGATAAGCTGTTTTTAAATAAGAGAGTTCTACTTTCCTCTTACTGTAACTAATATCTGGACTAATATTAAACTTTTCATTTGACCAACTCTGATTTTCATAAACTGTATCTAAATGTTTAAAGATATGATCAAGGTTGTCAGGGTGATTATATTTTTTAGGAATCTTAAAAAGAATTTTATCCTTTTTTATTTGAGTGTGGGTATTAACCTTCTTTCCACCCATTGTTAGTTCAATTTTAAGCTTCCCTTCAAAACCTTTTTTCCCACTTACTGCTTTTATAAATGTTTTTAACCTTTCTCTTTCTTTTAAATCAGCTTCAAATTTATAACCAGATTCTGAATTGCACTTTTCACAAGTTAATAAGACCTCATTTCCTCCAATAGAATCTTGAGGAACATGCTCAGCAGTCAAGACTTTTTTCGAAATTGCTTCCTGATTAAAAAACCTTAAGCATAATGGACAAAGATAGGCTTCCTCATTTATTTCAAAAATTGCATTTATTGCTTTAACACCTTTATTAAATGTTTTGAATTTATCCATCACTAAAAACTAATAGTACAGCTAACGACCTGGTGCATAAGCAGCGTGCAGGCCAACGTTGACTTTAAAACAAAATGTACTACAGAAATTAAGGAACTCAAAAATCGGCAGGGAAGAGCGAGGTATGTCCCCTTAAAGGCGGGTTAGGTACGCTGTGTATACTACTTTTACAGAAAGTAGTATACACAGCGCTCCAATAAATTCTCTTTTGTGATAGAGCGGATCTTCTTCAATAGTCTTTTTTAAAATTGCTTTGTTTTCCATTGGATTTCATTTGGTTACCTAACCTAAGCTTATTCATATAAAATGCATAGTACCCATCGGATAGATAACATTCAAGAAAGTAGTTTATAAGTATTAAAGGCTGGGAAATAGAATATTATGTGTATTCCAGGGGAATAGACAATACAGATAATCTCGATGGATCATAGTTGCTACCGGTATCGAAACCAGGTAATTACTGCTCTGATATCTTATATGTATTCAATTTAGGGTATACCCTAAATCGGTACGATTTAGTCAGTACTGAACCAGTTTTTATGGACCGTATTCACCTGTTTGAATACACTATCCTAAATTCGATACAGCATATAGGTATTCTAAATGGATCCCAGGGCGATAACCAAGCAGCTATCATCTAATATCCGCAGGCAATAAATAAAAAGAGCCAAAAAAGCACAATATATTCAATAAGTATATTTTTTAGGTAATCCGGGTCAAAGGGTGAGCGAAGCTTTGATAACAAACTGCAGGGCCTTGTCCAGTCCCAGCGTGTGGTAGCGGACTTCGGTATTCAGAAGATTACGCACAGAAAAAGTGGTTGCCAGCCGCCGGTCCCAAAACCATTTTTTGGCCGTTATATCCACCTTCAGGAAGGAGGGGGTTTTCGTCCGGAAGGTCCCGTACTGCAGCGGGTATTGCGGCTGCAGCGAACGATAGCGCTCGCCGTTGAGATTTTGATATTCTTTCCACAGTGTTGAACTGCGGTAGGTGGTCGCCAGGGAAAACGATAAATCGCTGGCGGGCTGAATGTTGAATTCATAGGTCATGCGGTTTTGTGGGGTCTGAAACCAGTATGCCCGGTATCGGTTTGTGCCACTCAGCGTATACTGCATCATCATGTTCAGCTGGTGGCTGAGCCGGCGATTGAGTTGCTGGGAAAAACCGAGTCGAACGTTTAGGCGGTCTCCCTCTTCAGAAGAGAATTCGAGATCCTGCGGCTGGGTATAAAGCCCCTGATACTGCTGACCATGATGAGCCACCACCTGCCAGGGTATATTCAATGCGTAGTGGTGGAGATACTTTCCCTCCAGGTGTAGCGATGTTAAAGGGGCGAGTTGAATACGATTGGTCAATTTAATACTCCCGGCTCTATTCCGCTTGGAGCTGAGAGGCGTGTCAATACCGATGCCAAGCTGTGAGAAAAGAGTATAGCCGCGCCGGTACCAGTAGGTGCTGCTCTCCTGCCGGTAATAGAGCAGTTCGTTGTAATCAATACCTCCGGCTAACGTCCAGGCCCCCGTGAGCCGGTGCTCAGAGCCGAGGGAGAAAGAGGCAGCGGCCTCATGGGCGGCAATATCTGCGCTCAGGTCCGCCTCGAGGGTATGACGGGCATGGAGACGGGAATGGACCGATCCGAACAAGGTAGCGACGACCTGCTGACTCTCCATCTGCAGCCCGCGGGTATCGCTAATCTCCAGTGAAGCCCCGGAGCTGACCCGCATGTTATCTTGCCGGTAGCGGGAGGACAGCGAAAAGAGGTGGTCGAGCTGCTGCCATTCGAAGTCATAGTCCTTGTTATTGAGCCGGTAGTCCATGAATTTCCGGTGGGCCAGATAGCGTCCGCTAACCTTCCAGGGACCGGATTCATGTTCTGCCTGTACCGCCAGCTGACGATAGCCGGTGATGGAAGGTACTTCCCGTCCAAACGGCTGAAAAAAGACATATTCATCATTATTGGCTGTAAGTCCGCGTGCCCTGATATTCCAGCGGTCGGACTGATATCCAATTTCGGCCAACCCGTTTGATACGGTGGTTTTAACCGCGTGCCAGACGTTATCCACATATGAATAACTTCCGATGCGGTGATGATTATTCAAATTCGTCGGCTGATGCTGCCGCAGGGAAAACTGTCCCCGGGCAAACCAGCCGGAGGACCGGTAGGCGATGTTGGAAAAATAATGAGGTCCCCTGCGGTCGATATTGGGCGTTACCCTCGAAGAATCGTAACTCCACGGCCCGGGATCTTCTATCTGGTTGCCGACGGTAAAGGACCCGGAGAGGCTTAGCCCGCTGTCCGGCGGGGTGGTGTGCAGGTTGAGATAACCCGCCCGGCTGAGCGTTTGGTTATACACCCGGGGTTCGGAGCTGTAGCTTATCCGGTTGATCTGCTCCATGGAGGAGGGCAGCATATTCAGGTTTTGCCAGTTAAAGAAGGAGAAATCAATGGGAATGTCATCCAGGTAGACCGTGGGCTGGGGACCGTAGAACCCGTACAAGCCGCTGTTGACGCGGTAGGTGAACCCGTCCGTCGTCGCTGCATCCCATTCGGGTATGGTTTGCAACAGGTCGTTGGGGTTAATTATGATGGACGTCCCCAGGCTATCGCGCCTTTCGGCGGAGCCTTGGGCTGCGCTCTCCCAGGGCAGGCAACATAGAAACAACAGGATAATGAATAGTAATCGAATCATTTCAGAAAATTTTTAAGCCAGGAAGGGGTGGCAAATGAACGGCTGATCCCAAAGGAGATCAACCCCACGGACAGGGGGTGATAGGTCAGGGTCCGGTTAAACGCAAAGCCGGAATGGATGCGCCACGGGCTGGTTCCCGGGCTATACTCCAGGCGCGCAATTAGTTCATAGGCGAATTCGCTTTCATGGGGATCAAACGGATATGCCGCCCAGCCGCTTGTCGGCGGGTAGACCTTGGGGTTGTCGAAGGACATGAAGTTGTTGCCAAAGCGAAGTCCGGGGGCCAGTGTCAGTCCCCTGTAAAGCGTAAAGGGGTATTCCCATCCGATATAAATGAAATAGGAGGAAAAGTCAGCCTCCCCGTAATCCGGGTTGGTAACATTGTAATCGGTATAGCGCAGGCCCGCCTCCAGGTTGCCGGCATGATAGGTTACCCGGGTTCCGAGATGCAAGCTCGGCGGGCTTTCCCAATTGTCGGTAAACGCATTGTGCAGAACCGAAAGGGCGCTGTTTGCATCCACGGTGAAGCGTTCGTAGCTCCCCTCCTGCGTATAGCCCGCCCTGGCTACAAGGAAGAGGAAAAGGACAAGAAGAACCGTTTTTTTAATCATAATTAGATATCTGCGCCGCATTTTCGACGAAAAATCCGGTCTGAACGATCGTGCACGGGAGATGCTGGGAAATTACTATTTTAATGGAATATGAATGCTTTACAGCGAGAGACCAGCCCCGTATGTTCATTAAGGCCGTGGAATAATGATAAAAGTCTCTGCAATATGAAATCTATATATAGTCAGGCCTCTGATCTGTTGCCGGATAAGCTAACGGTCAGGCGAAGCGATCCGTCAGCCGGTCAATCAGGTAGCCGCTTTCTTCCAGGGCCTGGTTGGCAAAGCTGCCAAAGAAATCGGTCACCGCTTCAAATTCTTTGATAAACCCTTCTTTATCATCTTCTTTGACCATCCTGGTCAGGCGGTCGTTATGCTCGATAAAATTAAGCAGCAGCTGCCGGCGTTCTTCATTGGCAAATACGATGTCTGCATAGAGTTCGGCGCTCTGGGCAAAGATGCGCCCGGTCATCATGAGCTCTCCCCGGTAAATGGGACTGGAATACTCCAGGATGTCCCGGGGATCCAGGTCATAGGTTTTCATAAACGACCCGTGTAACAGGGCCACGAAGTGACGCAGTCCCTGTACCA
Organism: Fodinibius sp.; assembly: GCF_041642155.1. Taxonomy (NCBI): domain Bacteria; kingdom Pseudomonadati; phylum Balneolota; class Balneolia; order Balneolales; family Balneolaceae; genus Fodinibius; species Fodinibius sp. Next base: position 6,609 of record NZ_JBEPWZ010000036.1, on the reverse strand, counting down.
GGTGCATCACGTGATCGTGTTTTTGCGGGTCGGCCTCAATAACCCGCATCCCCCACAAGCGAGACTGTTCCATCACCCATGCCGAAGCCTCTTCATCGCGCCCCACACAGGCGACCATGAGCTGCTTGGAGAGATTGTTGACATCAGGGCCATGCATGGGGTGGAGGCCCAGTACCGGGCCGCTGTGCGCCTCTTTCATCACTTTGATGGGGTCCGTCTTATTACTCGTAAAGTCCGCAAGAACGGTATTGTTCTTTAACTTCGGGGCCAGGCGACGGATGACATCTTCCGTTACGTTGATGGGCACGGTCACAATAGCGAGGTCCAGTTTCGGAACCATCTCCTCGAGTTCATACCAGTTGTGCTTGTCAATTTCGTATACCGTATGTCCCGACTGCTCAAAGATACGCGTGTACAGGCGCCCCATCCCGCCGCGGGCCCCTACAATTAAGACGTGCCGGGGCTGTTCGGTGGCGCGCGGGAACTGGCTGGATGATTGGCTGGCGCGGGAGGAGGCCATGATCATCCTCAGAAAATCTTCCGCCCAGTCGGGATCAAGCCCCCGCTCCTCGGCCATCCGGCGAAACTTGTCGGTTTTATCATCCTCCCGCTTGGGAGCAAAAATGGGCAGCTGGTTCCGGATCTTTTTTTCGATCACTTCATGTACGATGCTGCTGCGTTCGGAAAGCAAGTCCAGCAGCCGCCGGTCAATTTCGTCAATACGGCTGCGCTGGGGACCTAATTTTTTCTCGTCTTTTGTCATGCTATCTTATAGTTAACCAAAATGTTTCGTTTAAAGCGAAGTCGTTAAATTAAAGTTTTACTATCAATTGCCCTAAAAAAATGTGATTTTTATAGAATGATTGCGCGCCGATTTCGTTTCATTACAAGGCACATAAAGCTGAAAATCGCAGGGCCCGGAGACGCAGGAGGGTGCCCTCTTGCTTCCGGAAGCCCTTGGTTGCAGTCTTAACCGGAAAAATACAGATATCAGATGTCCCATTTTGATTTACAATCTCCCTGGCCACCGGCCGGCGATCAGCCCAATGCCATCAAAGAGCTGGTGGAAGGCGTTGAAAACGGTGACAAGTACCAGACGCTGCTGGGCATAACCGGTTCCGGAAAGACCAGGACCGTTGCCGATGTCATCGACCAGGTGGAGCGGCCCACGCTGGTAATGAGCCACAACAAGACCCTGGCGGCCCAGCTGTATCGCGAGCTCAGTGACTTTTTCCCGGACAACCGGGTGGAGTTTTTTATCTCCTATTATGATTACTACCAGCCTGAGGCCTACCTTTCTTCCCAGGATAAATATATTGAAAAGGACCTGTCGATCAACGATGAGATTCAGCGGCTTCGACTGCGGGCGACCAGCTCGCTGCTTTCCGGCAAGCGAGATGTCATTATCGTCTCTTCGGTGAGCTGCATTTACGGTATCGGGTCGCCCTCGGAGTATGCAAAGCTGATTATCAAGCTGCAAAGCGGGATGGAGATCCCCCGGAACAAGCTGCTCTATGACCTCGTGGACCTGCACTATACGCGCAACGACCGGGAGTTTAGCAGGGGGACCTTCCGCGTGCGCGGGGATGTGGTGGACCTGTATCCCGCCTATGCCGAAGATGGACTGCGGATCTCCTTTTGGGGCGACGAAATAGAGAAGATGGAGATCGTGGATACCGATACCGGGAATGTGCTGGAACAGGTGGATGAGTTCCATATCTATCCCGCTTCGCATTATGTGACGACACAGGATCGGCTGGAGCAGGCGATCGACCAGATTCGGGACGAGCTGCACTGGCGTATCGGTACGCTGACGGACGAAGGCAAGCACCTGGAGGCAAAACGGCTGGAGCAGCGCACGCTTTTTGATATCGAGATGATGCAGGAGATTGGCTATTGTTCGGGCATCGAGAACTACTCGCGATACCTGAGCAATCGAAAGCCGGGAGAGCGTCCCTATTGTCTCTTCGATTATTTTCCCGATGATTTTCTGCTGGTGGTGGATGAAAGCCACCAGACGGTCCCGCAGATATCGGCGATGTACGGCGGGGACCGGTCCCGCAAGACCGAGCTGGTGGAGCACGGATTCCGGCTGCCATCAGCCCTGGACAACCGCCCGCTGACCTTCGAGGAATGGGAGGGGGTGACCAACCAGGCTATTTTTGTGAGCGCAACCCCCAGTGATTATGAGCTTGAAAAGAGCGGTGGTGTCTTTGTAGAACAAATTGTGCGTCCCACCGGACTGATGGAGCCGGAGATAGAAGTGCGTCCCGTGGACAACCAGATTGATGATCTGCTGGAAGAAATCCGCAAGCGGGTGGAGAAAGGAGACCGGGTGCTCTGCATTACGCTGACGAAACGACTGAGTGAAGAGCTGAGCGAGTACCTGAAAAGTGTGGGGATTTCGGCCGCTTACATGCACAGCGAGCTCAGCGCCATGGAGCGGGTGGAGGTGCTTTTTAAATTCCGGCGCGGGGACTTCGATGTGCTGGTGGGCATCAACCTGCTGCGGGAGGGGATTGATATCCCCGAACTGAGCCTGGTGGCCATTTTGGATGCCGACAAAGAAGGATTTCTGCGGTCTGAAACGTCCCTCTTCCAGATCGTGGGCCGGGCGGCCCGTAATGTCGATGGCAAGGCCATCATGTATGCAGATAAAATCACGGACAGTATGCAGACCGTCATCGACGAAACGGAGCGCCGCCGCAAGATCCAGAAGGAGTACAACAAAGAGCACGGGATTACCCCGAAGACCATCGAAAAAGAGCTCAAGCCGCTGGTGGACCCGGCCCTTATTTCTTCCCGGAATTTTGACCTCGATGACGAGGTTGAAGTATCCAAAGAGCCCCTGGAGATGGTAAAAGTAGCCGAGGAAGGCATCAGGTACAAGGCCAATCCCGCGATGAAGGAGATAACGTTCGACAACAAGGAAAAGTTTCTGGAGTACCTGCACGACTCGATGAAGACAGCCGCCCGGAATATGGAATTTGAGGAGGCCGCACGCATCCGGGATCAGATTGAACAGCTGAAGGGGGAGCTTTAGATTACCGTTCATCGTTATTGGTTACGACACGGCCACAAGGGGCATGAAAGTCGAATGGCAGCATTCGCATCCCGTCTAAACAGGGGATACGTTTTTTAATTTTGCCATAAGCCTGCAGGGATTGAACCAGTAACGGATAACCAATAATTAACAAAAATGAGTACGCTTACGTATCTGAAAAGTTTTTTCAAAGACAAGGATGTCGCTTCTGTGACGCCCACGTCGAAATTTTGCATCCGCCGGGTATGCCGGCCGATTGACTTCAGCCGGGATCAGGTTATCGTGGAGTACGGTGCGGGCACCGGTGTTTTTGCAAACTATTTGCTGCCGAAAATCACCCCCGGCTCCAGGCTTATTCTTTTTGAAACCAACGAGCTGTTGTTTAACAAGCTCCGGGAGATTGACGATCCCCGGGTCTCGCTTTTCGACCAAAGCGTGGAGTTTGTCACCGACTTGCTGCAGGATGAGCTGATCGGCAGGACCGATTACATCATTTCCGGCATTCCTTTTTCTTTTTTGGATGAGCAGTCCAAAACCTCCGTGCTTCAGCAAAGCGTGGACCTGCTTAAAGAGGGAGGGAAGTTCCTGGCGTACCAGACCTCGGGGCATCTCAAGGAGCCGCTCCGGAATGCATTCGGGAATCTGAAGACCGGCTGGGAGTGGAGGAACATCCCCCCGATGACGGTATATGAGGCGGAGAAGAGATCCCGAGAGGTCACTGATCAGGGGTAAGAGCAGTATGTTATACAGTCAGTCGTTTTTTGGATATGGAAGTTGTGTGTGTTCATGGGTATAAGGGAAAGCGGAAATGAGATACACAGAGCAGGGTGTCCCGGAACAGGATAGCGGAGGTTGATAATCGTAGTGTTGACATGACACCAAAAAGCCAGATCCTTCGTCTTCCTTCCAGCTGTGTATTAATTTATCCGGATGTAACAAATTTTTTTAACCGTTTAACGTGCTGATCAAGTAACTTATACTTAGAAGTCTTTGAAAAACCAGTCCCGAAGCATCGGGAAAGGTCATGGCCAGAGGGAGGTTGAAATCGCAGCATATAACCCCCGTATGTGAGGAGGATTTCAACCGACCGATAACGCCGACATTGGCCAAAAGAACGGTTTTCAAAAGGCTTCATTTAGTAAACAGAGATTAAATGAGCAAAAAGATAATGCCGAACAAGATTCTGTATTTACCCGTTGTGTTATTGCTGGTGATGAATGTTGCCTGCCAGTCAAGCGAAACCGTCCAAAAAAGTCCGCCGCCGGCCGTAACCCACACGGTAACGGATACCACCGATGCCGACACGGATACAACGGACACGGATGCCGATGCCGACACCACTGAAACAGAGGAACCCTCGTCATACGAGGTGATTGTGGAGGAGGCGGACAAGGTTGCGGAGGGATTGCTGAACGTTTTTTACAAAGATGAAAAGCTGTATCTCGAGGTGCCCTTCGATCTTCTGGGGCGGGATATGCTCCTCTCGTCGACCATATCCGAGATCAGCGACAATAAGCTGGGGACCGTCGGAGCCAAGCCACACAACCCCCTGCAAATTCAGTTTGCCCGGGTCGACTCGGTGCTGCTGCTGCAGAAAATTCAGAAAGATGCCATTGCCGCGGACAATAATCCCGGTATTCTCCGGGCGTTGGACAGGAACAGCATAGGGTCGGTTCTGAGAAAGTTCAATATCGAAGCCTATAACGAAGATAAGACGTCGGCGGTCATCGAGGTAACCAATTTTTTTGTCAGTGATATCGATGCGCTCTCGCCCTTCGGGCCTGTCGGGATGAATATACCGTCCGCCCTGATAGATCAAAAGCAGTTTAAAAGAAACCGGTCCTTTATCGGCGGTTTTAAATCATTTGAAGACAACCTGACGATCAAAAGTCACCTTTCCTATGAATATACCCTGAAAGAACAGGCGGGGAGGGGAAGCAGCACCGAAGAAGACACCCCCTTTACAGCGGTCATGACCCGCACCCTGCTGCTGTTGCCGGAGGACAGGATGCGTCCCCGTATCGCCGATCCGCGTATCGGTATTTTTACAACCCACAAGAATGAATATTCGGGGTCGGGGGACAACGTGGAGCCGGTTCGTTACGCCCGGCGGTTCCGGCTGGAGCCCAGGGACGTCGAAGCCTACAAAAACGGGGAGCTGTCGGAACCGGTGGAGCCGATCACCTTTTATGTGGATTCCGATTTTCCCGGGAGCTGGCGGAACGCCATCAAGTCGGCGATCAGGGACTGGAATAAAGCGTTTGAACGCATAGGATTTGAACATGCGGTCCGGGCCCTTGATTATCCGGAAGAGGACCCCGAATTCGACCCCGACAATCTCAAATACAATGTCGTGCGCTATGCCCCCGCCTCGGTCCAAAACGCCATGGGCCCCTCCTGGATCGACCCGAGAACCGGGGAAATTCTCAACGCTTCTGTGTATATCTATCATGATATTGTCCGGCTGCTTAACAGCTGGCGCTTCATCCAAACGGCTCCGGCCGACAAAGCAGTCCGGCAAACGAAGCTCCCCGAATCATACCGGAAAGAGGGCATCGGCTATGTGGTCCGCCACGAAATAGGCCACACGCTTGGATTCATGCACAATATGGCGGCCTCCCACGCAGTCCCGGTCGATTCCCTGCGGTCGCCTTCGTTTACCCGGGAGCATGGCACCACCTATTCGATTATGGACTATGCGCGATATAATTATGTGGCACAGCCGGGGGATAAAGAAAGGAACGTACAGCTGACGCCGCCGAAATTCGGGTTATATGATTACTACCTGGTGGATTGGAACTACCGCTACTATCCCGAAGAAGTATCGAAAGAGGAGCAGAAAGAGCGATTGACCCGGCTGGTGGATGAAAAGGCGGGTGACGACCGGTACCGTTACGGTGCCCGGGGAGCCTATCTGGATCCCCGTTCCCTGGGCGAAGATCTGGGGGACGATGCGGTTGAAGCCTCAGCATACGGGATTAAAAACCTCAAATTCGTGATGAATCATTTAAACGAATGGGTGGAAGGAGAAGATACGGATTACAGCTACCGCCAACGCATCCGGAACGGCATAATCATGCAGTATGTCCGCTACCTGAATCATCTCCACGCGAATGTGGGGGGGATCTATCTCAATAGAAAGTATGCGGGCGATTCGCGTCCCCATTACCGCTCCGTGCCGCGGGAAAAACAGCGGGAAGCTTTTCTTATGCTGCTGGAGGAAGTGAACCGGCTGGATTGGCTTGAACAGGAGGAGGTGGTAGCAAATCTTCCGCTGACCGGCTCCCCGTCCGCCATTCTCCGGGATCAAATTATCGAAGTAATTTTGGGAGCCCCGGAAAAGGTTCACCTTTCCGCCTTAAAGTCGCGGGAAGAGGATCCCTACAGTCCCGAAAAGGTAATGGAGGATATATACGTCTCGCTCTGGGAGGAGCCTTTACAGGAGAAGTCGGCACTCACGGAGACAGAGCGTGAATTTCAGAAAGCCTTTGTTCAGGCGGTCATTGCTAAAAGCGGGTTGGAAGAAGCAGGCTCCTCCGGCACATTCGCCTTTTCATCAGGGGACA
>NZ_JBEPWZ010000035.1:0-19051 GCF_041642155.1 Fodinibius sp. | reverse complement strand
AACTCCAACAGAGTACGGCTTGATCTGCATTTTTCGCTTCAGAAGCTCATCAATCCCGGCCCGGTTTAACGCCCGTTTGAAGGTTTCCACATAAGGATGATAAAAGGGACGAAAACGGTAGCGAACCCTGTACGCATGATACTGATACGTACGATCCGGAGTTAAATAATTTTCTCTCCGGTAGAGTTTCTGAGGTTCAACAAAGTATGACCGCTCGGTATCTTGATAAAAGAAACTGCGATCAATGAAATCGGGTTGTACATCCCGAAGATTAATTACCACGGAATATGGAGTCTCGGGATCATCCAACAGCTCCACATCGGTCATTTTGCCACGGCGCCGGGTGTATACGGTCAGAGATTCATGTCCGGGAATATTCACCAAGTGGGTGTTTCGGAAATATTGATGAGCCGGCAAACGAATATTAGGTTGAACGGATTGCAGAGGTTCTATACTTCCCTCTTCGCCATATTCCTTCCGGGCTTCCTGCAGCGACCCATTCCTTTTGTTATTTGTATGTAATTCTTTGAGCCGCACGTCAATAACATCTCCATTAAACACGAATGTAGAGGAGTGCCAGGGCCGTTTACTGGGGTCATGTTCGTTAGTAGTAAACTTTACCCACCCATTGCTATTATCAGTTACTCCGACATATTCTTCGGCGTTATTATTAAAGGTTTCTGAAGTACTGATAAAAATATCGAGGTATAAACGGGAGGAAGCTTTATTCCAGCGTGGTTTGAGGTGATAAGTCGACCGCGGGCGGGGCCAGGGGTGAATAAGCCTGTTGGAAGAAACACGTTTGGGGGTCCATTTCCTGTTGCGGAAGACACTCCAGGCCAACTGTATTTCCAGATATTGACGACTGCCCGCCGGGCGACTCGATGAACCTGAGGCTTCGGCAGGTGCGGTCTTTTGTTCCTTTTTTGGACGTTCGCGGAAGGTCAGCCAGAATAAGTAAAGACGATCCTGATATAGTACCGGTACCAGATGTTCAGTTTCGATATCCAGATCTACTTTTTCCCAGGGAGACCAACTGGTACCATCGACATATTGACGATGATAGTAAATTGGGGGTTCTCCGAGTGTTCGGGCGAAAACGTGTTGCGTACTGGTATCGCCTTTCTCCTGGACGCACGTTCCCACTACTTCGAGTCGATCTACGTCTTCTAACCTATCCAAATAACCCCGAAATGCTTTTTCAGCATTTTCATCCGTGAGTTCATTCTGTTGCAACTGATCTTCCAGACTCTCAAAAAAGGGAGATTTTTTCTGTCGCAATTCTGGCTCGATCCAGTTTTCAGGGTAGAGAAATACCTTCCGGTTAGCCTCCCACACTCGGTAGTTCTTCATCCATTCCCATTTATCCCAGTTAGTTTTATGCAAAGGATCAACATCGGGTTCCAGATTCATGCGGCATCGTTGTACGAACAGATGAACACTACTGATCGCCTGTTTGATGCGCGAGGTAAGCTGACAAGAAGTCATTTCCACATCAATGAGAAAATAGGCATACAGATCCTCAACGTCTTGCCAGGCTGGATCCGAATTCGGATCAGAGGGATCTGCGGGAGCCGGGTGAGATATCAGATAATCAACAAGCGCTGCACGTTTTTTATCTCGAATCGTATCCTGGAGAGGAGACGCTATCGACAGCCATCGTTCCTTGTCGTATTTAGACTTCACAGCCTGCTTAATCTGCTGTGCTGTTTGTTCGGTCACAACCGGCCGGGACCAGGAGAACAGCGAATCGGCCGTTGCACCAATCCGGTCGACCTGCTCTATACAAGTGTGAATACGACGGTACGTTGCAGGCTTTTTATATTCTTTGGATATCCGCAGGTTCAGTCCGTCATGGATGCTTTGTAATGTATCGCGATCCCATCCTGTTAAGTCTGCCATTTCGTCCAATAAATCGGAAACCGAATTCCCGTGGCGTACATGATCCAGCACTTTAAAAAAGGAGGTGTCTCCTTTCTCGGAGATCGAATCCTTTAAACGCAGTAATTCCTCAAACTGCTGCCAATTCTGAAAGGAAGCCGCCGATTGGCCAGACTTAACCGGCAAGGTATTAAAGTCTGAGAAGCCCAGGGCAGGTCCGTGTGTCAGCAGCCAGTCAACATCTTTGCTATTCAGAGAGCGATTACGTATCAGCTTACCGGTTTTTTTAAGAAGTCGTAGAGCCTCAAATACGTTCGGAAGATCCCCGGCGCTAAAGGGAAACTCGGCATCTTCGTTGGGGATCGCTTCCACAAATGATGTTGAGGTAAGGATATCCAGCAAAGTGCCATTCTGACCATTCAATGACAGGTTCCGGAGCAAGAGCACGGTTGTTGAGGTAGAGAGATTAAGCCAATTGGCCACTCGTTCAATGACTATATCCTCGCTGAGATGGGCGTGCAATTGCTGCAGAACCCAGAGATAACGATCCCGAATCTTCTGTTCCCGGTCTGATGCACTGGAGGCGGATAACGTTGCCAACTCTTGAATTGCTTTAGCCGGATCCAAAAACAGATCAAAATGATCGCGGATGAACGTTTTCCGTTCCGAATCCGTCAAGTGTGGATCACCGGAGGGTTGATCCCATGTTCCGTCAATAATTCGATGCGTTGTATCCAGTACTGAAGACTCAGAGAAAGTACCGATCGAACTCAGTGTCCTTGACAAAATATCCTGAAGCGGTTCACTGCTTTGAAGCAGATCGTTCCTAATCTGTTCAAGAGACGAATGTAATTGTTGAACTTCTCCCGCAAGGATTGCTTCACTTGAAGCATCAGGAGAATCTGGACGCCATTGCAGATTAGCCGCAAGTTGATTTAGGGTTAGAGGACTTTGATCGACGAGTTTATATATGCTTATTAGCTCGCGAACGTCTTCCGGGGAAGCGAATGGAGCATTGATTTCAGCGAGATCAATCAAGAGCAGCAACCGGTCCACCGGAATTCCGAGTCCCTGTGCAGTAACACCATAGCGGAAAATTTTACTGAGATTAGATAGCGTAAGGCTCCCGTCCGTTTTTGCAGATAGGTGTTTTACCTCTTCTTCCGACAGGCCGAAAGCGGCAGAAATCGCAGATCGATGATCTTTAATTGACTCGCTGCCACCACTTGACGTTATATTGGCAACTTCGAATGCATCAGCGATCGGATCCTGAACAGTTTGATTCAAAAAGAGTCGCTGGTATACCGGATCGGGTACAATCGGTCCGGACTCCACGATTGAAGGAAGCGCGTCCGTATTGAGGTCTCCAAAAAGGGCCAGAGTTTCCTCCACACCAAGGTCAAGTGCCTCCTGGAGTTTTTTGATGTTCCAGAGCTGGCGAATTGTATCGCTATTCAGCTTACCTTTTCCTACTGATTGGTGCCTGAGTAGCAGATCCAGCTCATACATCGACCAGTCGGTTTTTCGCCAGATACGGAGAAAGCGGTTGACCCGATCCAGCAGACCTACATTTAGTCTGTTCAGTTGCTGGGCACTAACGGCGCAGTCTTTTACCGGACGTTCTATAACTATACGGTTACCAGAGTCATTAACCGGGTTAACGAAGCGGGACTGCAACAGCCGAACGCCCTCATCATATGATAACCGGGCCGTATCCAGAAAAGCTTCCATATTTAGCAGCTCCGTTGTTGGGTCATCACTTTCCCAAAACTTTTTCTGTGCGGCTGTAGAAGCTTTCTTTTTCACAATTATTTCAAGTTCAGCGGCCGAAATACCAAACGATTCGGCTTCAAGATATGGAAGTCCTATTTGGAATTCCGGAGGGGATGACTGCGGCTTCCAGCCTTCACGCGGTCGAAAGGCTCGCATTAACTCACGTCTCGAAACGCCAAGGTGATCGAGATACGTTCGGGCCTGGAGAGTCCATAGATCAAAAGGCATTGACAAGGGAGCCCGGGCATTTCGAAGCACCTTGTAAGCTTCCGAACGTATATGTTCGGGTTGTGCACGCAGTTCGTCTGATGACCAATTTGTTTGATAGTAAACTTCGTCGCCCTCCTCAGGTGGCGCAACAGCCCGTTCAAGGATTTCACAAGTTAAATCAATATATGGCAATGCCGTGTTGGTATTTTTACAATCCAGTTTTATCCGCTCCAAATCAGGCCGACGCTCGAGCAGTACTTCTACCGGTGACTTGGAATCTGACGACCCGTTCGACTGAGCCAGAAATCGCAATAAGTCGACGTAGTATGCCGCCGGACTCAGGATTGACTGGCAATGCGAACAGTTGCAGAAATCGAGTGAACCGAAGAGCGATTCTAACGTGGGAAGCTGTTCCTCAACTTCTTCCGAATCGTCCAGGTGATTCTTTCCGACCGCTCGCGGAGCATCCCGGTTGAAACGAGGATCAAATTCCACAATTCGTTTTATAGTGCGGGCGTAGGTATGTCGAGCCCGTTTGAAGACTCGTTCTGCTTCGGTTTCGGTTAAGTTTTCAGTTCCGCTGTAATTCCCTATAAAATGTTCCTTGCCCATATGGTATATCTGCGAGGCTGAATGAATACCCGACTCCAAAAGACTTCCGGCAATCCGGGGAACCGGCTCAATTTGCAGTGTCCGCTGCAGTCGTTTCATATCTTCGAGTGCCTGATCGGGTTTTTCAAAGTTATTTTCCCATCCGTTTCGGTTGTGCAGGTATCCCTCCACGTGCTCTTTGGTTAAGTCGAAGTCTGGATTTTCCCGCACGAACCGGGTTAACTCCTCCTTGTGACGAACAACACCATTGTCGCTTCGCCCGACACGGGCAGTCAGTGCCTCAGTGGGAAAGGAGAGTTCGGTCCGCTGCTGAAGTTCACGGGCGAAAAGTTCCATGCGCTGCTCGGTATTTTCCGCGTCTATAGCCTCCGGTACAGCCTCTTCACCGGCCGATTGCACTTCCTCTTTCCATCCCTCGAGATCCATCCACGCCAGCTCCCGAGGCTCGTTGAATGGGGCATCCGTTTCCATCCGGTCTTTTAGTACGCGGACCATCGGCAGGTGATTTCGTGCTACAAATCCCAATTGCAGCGTCCGTTGCAGGTCCTGCAAAGAATCCGATTCAAAAACGTCATTTTCCTTAACCTCTTTCCAGAATGCTGTTCCGAATCCTCCATAATCCAGATACAGAGCCGCCACCGGCTCGTATTTGTCGGAATTTAGTTTCGTCTCGTCAAGAATGTCACGCATCGTAGTCGTTCCACGTCCCATCGGTTGGTCTAAGGTACTCGTGCGGGTCAAAGCTGCTAATTCTTCGGTCCATTTATCCAACTTTTGCTGCGCATCCCGTGGAATAAGATTAGTCTTTATGGCCTGTTCAACCGCCCTTTCACGTAGCCGGGAAGACATCAGAGCAATACCATCGATAGTGTTTTCAACCAGTGCATCGATCCGTTCAAAATTTTGTGTGGCAGAAAGCAGATGTTCCGGCAAACCGGCCGGCAGCCGTTGTGCGAGCAAAGCATAGAAAACCTCAGGAGCGATCTCCGTTTCAGCGGTTAAACGATGGGCAAGTACCAGCCGCATAACCTGGTCCACCTTTAGTCCCGACTCCGTCGCCAGAACGGTCAGCTGGTTCTTTTCTTCTGTCTCCACCAAATTTGCCAGCAAACGTCCCGACAGAACAGGCTTGACGGCTTTCATCTGGGTGACGTAGGTGGATTCACCCATATAGGGCTGCTTGCCTGCCGTAAAGTTCAGCCATTCAACTTTATGCGGGCCCATAATCCGCTTCGGTGGAAACAGGTTTTCTCCATTATCGTCGACCACACGTACTTCCAGCCGGACCGACAATGTTTCATCTCCTTTATTCGCCTCACCTTTCGGCCTGGCCTGTACAAGGTCGGTCGTTCGATAGATCGCATCATAAAATCCGTTTTTGAAGGTAGTCCGCTCGATAAGAAGGTGTTCCCCGTCGAATGTCTTCTGCAACAGTTGGACTCGCACGTTCGACATGCCCTCCCAGTTCTCGTCGCGAACTGATCCGCGCACACGATATTTCTCCCCGGCCTCCGAAATACGATTGGAGAGTTTTTGGTTCAGCCTGTGAGCCGTCTTATTCTCCACGTCGCCGGTAACTTCCAATCCCTCTTTTTTCTGAAACTCGCGTACGGCCTTCCGGGTTGAGGTGCCGAACTTCATTTGGGATCGCTCTTTAGTGTCAATATCATATCCCAAGTCATCGAGCGCCTCCTGAAGGGTTCCCACGTTATCATTTTCCAGGTTCAGTCGAAGGGGAAAACTAATGGATTTCATAACGAAGTCCTCTCAAGTGTTACGATAGAGTTAAAATTCTTATTACAACTATTCGATAGTCAATTCAATTTAGATTCTAAAAATAGTTTGTTTTAATCATCTGTTTCAGTACCTGCATAACCTCCAATTCCGAATCCCAAGAATGGCGAACTAAGTATTCCACCACGTAAACCCTGTTCTAAAAAGTAGGCTTTAAGTTGATGCTGAGAAAAGTGGTGCAGTTTGGGAATACCACCTCTCCAAAAAATATTTCTAGGCCCCCAATTCATTGCAAAACCCATATATTGATTTAATCCTAAAGATCGATGAACTAAGCCAGTCATATTTGGCAACTCAAGCAAGTTCCACCCTGCATTTACAACTCTGTCAGGTACAAACCCACCTCTTGAGGCAGCTAATCTTTGAGGAATAAGCCAATGGTGTAAAGTAGCTCCTGCTCCCTCTGCACCCCCAGCTCGGGCACCCCAATAAGCGGATCTGGTAGCTTGGTATGATGAACGTCCTATAAAAAACCCCCTTAAACCAAATGCAGCAGACTGTGAAGCTCTAGCTCCGACATTTACGCCAGTACCTATTCCTGCAGTGCCTAATGTTAAGGCAGTATCGATAGCGGTTTCAGGGGTCCATAAACTTGCAAATAAGCCGCCAGTCCATCCCGCGGTCTGTTTTAAAAATCCAGTAAATCCACCTTGCTTTCCACCCTCGACTACAAGATCAGCATAATATTGAGCAGCCTCTTCGCCAGCTTCTGTTCCCGGTAAATAAGAACCCCAGGGACGCTCTTCTTCCTCTTTCTGAGATTCACTTCTACTTGGTTCAGGTGTTGGATTTTGGCTACTAACTTCCCCACTGGTTCCCATTTGTTGATCAGATTCTGATTTTGAACCAGGATCTCCAAAAATCAAATAGCTTTCTATCTGCAACTCATCCTCTGGTGTTGAATCCATTTGAATGAGCGGACCACAAGCCGGATTCATGGAATCACACTCGGATGAGGCATCTAAAGGTCCTAGACTAACATTACCTCCTGTATCTAATGTTATTCCAAACCCACCTTGAATTTCATCTTCGTCTTGAGTTCCGGAGGGATCAGTTCTACGAACAGGATTATTACGAACATAACCATAGCTATTTATGCCACCTTTTAGACCAATCGGATCTGCAGATGTCCATCTACCCAGCCAAGCCGCATAATACCGGGCACCATGATAATAGAGACCGGTCGACTCGTCGTGTTCCTTGCCCGTGTAACGATATCGTTTGAGACTGACTTCGGTTGTACTGCGTCCGGCACGATAGGAAGTCCCGCCAAAAGGAAAATATTCTTCATACGTAATGATATTGCCTGCCTCATCTACTTCCAGACTCACTGTTTCCAGGTGATTACCAAGCTGATAGCGTTGCAATGAATTGGGGTTCTCTATCGGGCTCCCGTTATCGTGGGTTTTTGTTTCAACCAGGGCGACACGCTTTTTATCATCCATGATGTGCAGGGATTCACGGCGCCGCTTTAAAGAGCCATTTTCAAAACGGCGGTATATTTCAAAGCCATCCAGATAAATTCGCTCTTCTGTAATACCGTTATGATCGTGCACCTTTCGTACTCGTTGTCCACCGCTCCCATACGAAAAATGTACTTTCCCCCCGCCTCCAAGATCCACTTTCCTCAGTTGATCTTCATAGTTCCACTCAAGCCGATTCAGATGAGGCATGGAAGTCATATTACCGTAAGAATCATGAGTATATACTGCCGAGTAGGTACCACCGGCATTATCTTCAGGTCTTCTTGTATCTCCCGGCAAGCTGGTGGATCGCAATCGATTGTTACCCTGCTCGTACTGGTAGTGGCGCTTCCAGTTCAGCTGCGGATCCGCTCCACCCAGCACTTTGTGAGCCATAGTAAGCAAATTACCCACCTTATCATAGGAATAGCTTTCCTCATAGCGGTGCAGGGCTTGTGTGTTGTTGGAATGAGGTAAATTTTTGGGAGGCAGATCTTCATCGGCCGGTTGAGCAGCATTTAGTGAACGGGCCAATTCCCGTCCTTCTTCCTTTGTGAGCCTATACAACGCATCGTATTCATATTTTCTATCAGGCGAAACCACACTGTTTTGGAAGTAGGTGTCCTGTTCCGCATGGTTTGCAATCTCCGTAATATTTCCGACAGGATCGTACGTGAAATGGAGGTTTTGAAGTTCTTTGCCATCAGAAGACCGGGTTGTTAATAGGTTAATCAACCGGAAGGTTTGATCATCATACGTATACTTTGTGCTCACACCGTTGTTGTATTGAATCCGGGTCCGCTGGCCTTTTGCATTATAGTCGATATTTCGTACAAAAGTAGTGCTTGCGGATTCTCCCCGTAATCGGCAATCAATCTGCTCAAGTACTCCCGCTTCGTTGTAACCTGGTTCAATTACACTGCCATCCGGCATATGCTGTGCAATCGGTCTATCCAATGCATCGAAGAACGTTTCAACGACATATTGTTTGTTCTCTAATTCGGGTCTATCTGACCAATCAATCAAGAGATTACTCTTTTTGGTGAGTGTGCGACTGTTCTTTACAGCATTTCCTTTAAAATCATACCGTTCTGTTATCGTTATCCCGGCACCATCACGATGTTTGTAAACTTGATCTCGTAAATTCTTTTCTTTGGGATTCGGTTGGGCTTCCCCATAAATTTTTTCTTCAACCGTTCGCTCATTCCCACTACTATCCTCTACCTTTGTACGGGTAGGCCGGCGCAAAGCATCATAGGTTATTTCAATTTGCCGACTCTGTGCATCCCACCGCCGAAATGGATTGTCATCTACTTCAGGCAGCAATCGGCGCTCTCCCGAATCCATGCTCTTTCTGTAAATTTTTCGGCCGGCCAGATCGTAACGATGTTTCATCACTTCCTGTCCTTCAGCATCAGTTACAACAAGTGGATTACCTTTCGCATCCAGTTCGGTATGAGTTGAATATTTCCCCTCCGGGCCATTATCCGCAATGCTTAGAAATGTGCGTCCCAGTGCATCTAAATGCTTCGCTTTGGGGGTATTAGCATGTTCAGCGGCCAAGTCGGCAGCCCTACTCTCGGATGCATCTGCCGATGGATCTTGTCGTTCCTGCCACCAATCGCTCTCCTTAACCGTATCACTGGTATCCCACACTATCTTCTTCCAAGAATCGAGCTCTTTTTTGCTAAATGTTCCGTTTGGAGACTCCGTGCGAATTCGCCGGCCCAAGGGATCGTAATGCAAGATGGGGGTAACGCCCCATTCCACCAGCTTGTCTTCATTTTCGTAATTATGTGTAACGCTGAAGAAGGGCTCGTATTTTTTTACAGGATTTCCTTTGTTATCGTATACATTTCGCCCACTGCCAACCCAACGGATATCCGGGGTTGTATCAACGGTAATCAGATCACCCTGGTCGTTGATTGTATGAGCGCTTCCCGGCTCTGCCTGTTTTTTAGTCATAGCCTCTCGCTCCAGACCATCTAAATAGGTTATATTCTGCTGAACGGCGGTGATTTCATTTTCAGATAATTCAACGATATGTGTTTCGCGGCTGATTGTATGAGTACAAACCGGCCCTTCTCCGTTTTTGAATCGATGCAGATCTACCAACCTACGAGAAGTGGCACTCTGAAGATATTTTTGGGGATGTTGAACAGCCTCATCCAGGTCTGATGGTTCATTAAACCGGAATCCTTGCAGCGAATCACCCTCGGATGCATCTTTATCCATCTTTGCTGTGGCCGTTATCATGCCGAGCGCATCGAAACGTACCGCCGAACGGTTGTCATTGACGTCGACAATCTCCTGTACCCGCATAACCCGGTAGTTATTAATAGCCTTCATTTCGTTTCCGGTTGTATTTTGGGCGGGGGGCGGCGAGATGGTCTTTTCCAGCAGAAGTGAATATTTATCGTATTGCGACTGATACGTATTTCCAAATGGATCGGTAAACTTGACCGGCCAATAAAATTTGGAGGGATCAAATTCCTGATGTCCTGAGGGTATCCACCACTTCCCGTCCGACTTGGTATAACCGGCTTTTTTCAGGAGACTCGCATTGACCCGGGTTCCATAAATTTTCGAAATTATTCCCGGCGTAAAAACCAACCTATAAGTCTCATAAGGAAGCGCCCGAGATTCGACATCTCCCAACGGTAACGGCCCGGACAGATCGTCTTTGTAATAGAGAATTCGCTGGTGTTCAATTAATCGCTTCTGCAACGTTCCGTCGCTTGGGTCAACCTCAAAATCGATTTTCGAGGCATTCTGAATATTCGTTCGCAGTTCTTCCAGAGAGTATATGTCACCTGAAGGATCCGGCATCCCTGTCACTTCATACTTTTTGCTCTCTGAGTGAAGCCCTGCCCGGTAAAAATCAACCTCATTCGATTTGTTGATATAGTCCTGTTCGATATACCGGATCTGCCGCTCTTGCTGCTCAGGTTTGGGAGATGTGGAGGATCCATTTGCCTGTCGTCGAGAGTAGGTAACGATTGCAGATTTGTTGACATTCCCGAAATTATCCACTTCCAGGGTCAGTTTGTGGCTAAGCCGGGGATCTTTCGGATTTCGTTCATATTCGTAGTTGAGCTTCTCACTTCTGAAAGGATAGAAAACTGCAAACCGATTTTTCCCCGTCGGCTGTAATATTTTGATCTTATATGCATTTTCAACCACTCTGTATGGATGCTTATCCTCCGCCGATCCATCTTCAGCATAGATCTCCTTTCGGAGCAAATGCCCTTTAAGTGCCCGGCATGCTTGTCTCTGTTCCTCGGTGCTAAGATCCTCCGGGAGCGAGGTATCGGGCAGGAATACCGCATCGGGATCCCCGTCGTAATACTCGTCTTCGAATTGGCGTGCTATCGCCTCCCGAATACGAAATGCTCCCATATGGTACCAGGTTTTTGTATAGACGGGAGGGCGATGATGAGCTTCATCCATATTGCCCGAAGCACCGGAAGATCCCTGATCTTCGAATTCGGTGAACTTATCGGTATCCCACGATTCTACAAGGCCGAACCCGTGAAATTCCCGCTCCTTGCCGTCGAAGTATCCGTGATGGTATTTATAATTCGTTACGTATTTGGTATCAGTTATTTGTTCATGAGCTTCAGTGCGTTCAACAACATGAACAGGAAATGGGAGTCTGGTTTTCCAGGGATTCCCTTTTTCACGATCCTCCAGGTAGAATTTTGTCGAAGGGGCATAGTGGATGTTTCGTTCCAGGCCCATTCCATTGTTTATGGAAGTGAGCAGGTGAGGCTTGCCCTGATCCATCAAATCAACATATCCCATAGGTTGATTGGAATGCCGGCTAAGAGGAGATGACCACACCAGGCAGGAGGTCCCTTTGCCAAGCAGGTCCATCACTTGTACGTTTGCATCATCATCGACGGTGGGGAATGATTCAATCTCCTGCCGGTCGCTCCAGCTATTCCCGGCTTGATTGAACCAGAAGGAAACTTTTTCATCTCCAATATAAAATACATCGGTCGTCCCTGAACCATCAACATCTCCCAATTTAATCCGTCGATGTGTAAACAAGTCAGGCCGTGCAAAATCAGGGGCGTTCCCCATGGTGATCTTGGCGCCGAACTTCGCATATCCCAGGTTAGGCCAGTAGACGATCTCTCCGTTTCTTATTCGTACGAGATCGGTCAAGCCGTCTCCGGACATATCGGCCAGGAAAATGGACTGTGTCGCGTCATTAAAAATGAGTGTTGGTCCCTGTTCCTCATCAAGGGCTTTTGTAACCTGTTCGGCAGATCCATACCCCTCTTCACCTTTTGACTGGTAAAAAGTGAAGACCGTATCTTCAGTGACAAGCAGATCCGATTTACCGTCACCCGTGAGATCAATAAACCGGAGATTGGGATGTTCCCAGTCCACATTCGGAATAGAGGTAAATGGTTTAAACGACTTCCAGCCGCCATCCTGCGTTCGTTCATAGATCCCCGGTGAACCGTTATCCAATTTAACCAGGTCAAGCTGTCCGTCACCCTCCAGGTCCATCAGTCGCTGTCCCTTACCTCCAGGTTGCGAATTCGAGGGGATAGGATCCACTCGCTTAGAAGGGGCAAAATAGCCTCGGGATTTGCCATCACTATCTGAATCGGATTTGGCTTTCCGATTACCTCCTAAGTTACGTTTGTAAAACCATCCACCGCCCTTCTCAGTAAGTATGCCGGAAAGCCCTTCACCATCCAAATCCGTCCATTGGTAACTCTTCCCGTCGATCCCAATTGGTAAATTTTCTATACTTTCCTCTTCCAGGTATTCAAAGGACTTGCCAACCTCAGGTTGTGAATAAGAAAACTCGAAGCTGGGCAGTGACTTGCTTTTGAACTCTTCATCATCTTCGTCGTACCTATAACCCGTCTGCCAAATATCGGTCATTTGTGTAAGCGCAAAAGTTTCCTCATAACCAAAACAAGTGGCCCTGACAAGCGAAGGAGTATTTTCCAGTTCATCAAAACGGTGGAACATAAGCACCCGCTTGCAGAGGCGATAGGTTCTAACCTCGAAACCGGGTTTATAAGTTGAAAACGGATCTGATCGTACCTCCCATTCTTTTGTTTTCTGGTATTGGGGAATGTCTTGGTCAGCTGTGCTGTGTTCCCCATAATCAAATACGACTTCAAAAAGCCATCGGTTGTTATCTTCCCAGTTTTCTTCGAAATGAGATACCGTATTCCCGTACGTGATACGTTTAGGATAGAGCTGGGCAAAAGAACCATTATCAAGGCGATGCTGTTCCCATACGTTCGGTGTAACACCCCGGCCATCTTCCTGTTTATATTCATACCGGATGACATTCCCTTTGGGATCACGTGTTTCCTCGATTAGCCATTCGAACACGCGTTTTGGGTCCTTCGGATCGACAATACAGGATTCAGGAGATCGACCGTAGATACTCGTCCTATTATTTTTTGACGTAGTCCGCCAGTGTATCTCTCCGCTCTTTTTATTTACCCATCGCTCAATTCGAGAAAACGAGCCCTCCGTCCGCGGTCTGTACCGGTATATCTTGAAATGTTCTCCATTCTCACTTTTAGTGAGAATTTTACGCTTCCAGCCTTCCGTCTTTTCTACAAGCAGTGGAACCAGATCTTCCGCGCCGGACATGATAAAGGTATCAGACTCATCCCCGTCTCGATACCGGGGCAATCCTTTTGCGGTTTTTCGTTTTATAGATGGAACTGAAAGCGACCATCCGATTCCAAACGGCCCGTTACCCGCGCCAGAGTCATACGATAAGGAGAGCTTGGGATGGAAGTCATCCCGACCGGAAGTCGTATATATAGGAATTTTCAATGAAGCGGTACCTGTTGCCCGGTTTATGGAGAATTTCTCATCAATGCTCCTGATCGATCCACCCCCTTTAGGTAAAGATAATTTAGGGGCTGAAATACTTGGAAGGTTTTGCGTATTCGAGTCTGATATACCACCAGTATTTTTATTTACTGACGCTCTCCCCCCGTCTTCAGATGTTTGTTTCCCCTCAGCATCGTCATCGGCTTTTATGCCGGATCGAATACGCTCTCTTTTGTTGTTTAGTTTCTCAAAAGTTGCCATAAATTGGCCTCTCAGGAAAATACTAAAGAAAAGAACCCTTACTTGTAATCTTCTCTTTTTTGAGCTTAAAAAATATTTAGGGGAACTTCAAATAACAATGGGTTTCAAAACTTGATAGTGTGTTTACACCTCTATAGAAGTATTTTTCGTTATAAAACGTTATGGTAATTGATAGCTAATGACAATTTAAATATCATGGTAATATGCTGTAGTTCAACGTATTATCGTTTTACGCTGTGTAAGTTAGTTTCTGCAAAAGTAGGTAAGGAATTGGAAAAAAAAGAAAGGCCATGGATAGGTTTGATTGAATCATCAAAACCCAAACCAAACCATCATTGCCATGACCTCTGAAGGAAAGAATAAGGAAACGGAAGTAAAAAGTCAGCTGAAAGATTTACTGAAGATGGATCAACTCGAAAAAGTTAAAGAAGAATGGAAATTTTTCTTCGGGGAATCCTCCGAAGAAGATACATCAACCAGCTATGGCTGAGTAACTTTTGCAGAAAAAAACCTGCACAAGCCGATATCAGACTTTCCAAAGCTGAAAAAGGTAAACGTCCTATACAATCTGACAATAAAATAATCTAAAAAAGCCATTCTCTGCTTTAATTTGCTGTAGTTCGGCTTGTTCGGGCGTAAGCCTCTCAAAACACCCTTTACGGAAAAACTACTGGATGAACCTGCATTGTAGGCTACTCTCCATTTTGTTAATTAGAGTGGACTTAAACCTAGCTCAGAGGCTGGTTCACTGATGTTTTCCCGCTGGTAACTCTGCTGGAATGAAGATCACATTTCTAAATCCAATGGTATATAAGCTCATACTAGGGACGTATGGGAGTTCCATCAAGTGCGCGAACTTGTGTCCAAGTATTTAGTTGTTCGTCGGGTATGGGAAATTTGGCTGCTTCCTCCTCATTAAAATCAACCCCTATACCCGGAGCTTCATTTATCTTTACATAACCCTCCTCAATCTTGGGTGCTCCAGGGAAAATTGATCTCAAACGATCACTCATATTCGGAGCCTCCTGAATACCAAAGTTCCACACCGCCAAATCAATATGCGCATTGGCTGCATGACCAATTGGTGATACATCACCAGGGCCATGCCAAGCTGTTCGAACATTGAACCATTCTCCTAACCGGGCTACCTTCATCGCTGGTGTGATTCCCCCTATTTGTGAAATATGAATACGTATAAAATCAATCCAACGGTTTGTTATCGGTTCCAGCCATTCATGAGGATTGTTATAGAGTTCCCCCATTGCAATTGGTACTGAGGTCTTTTCCCTCAACTGTCTCAGCCAATCGTTATTTTCTGGTGAAACAGGATCTTCAATAAAAAAAGGCCGGTATTGTTCCAGATCTTGACAAAGTTGAATTGCATCTCGCGGCTGAATTCTTTCATGGATATCATGACATAGTTCTATACGATCTCCACATGCCGCTCGCACTTTCTCAAATAACTCACGAGTGCCCTGAAGATATGTATGAGTATCCATATAGCGGTCGCGCTCCATACCAAACCCAGCCTCTTTAAAATCAGGCTCCCCGGAGATGGCGGTAGATCCATACCCCCCAAGTTGTATCCGGCAGTGCCTAAAACCTTCTTCCACAGCCTCCTGCACGTTTTCTATAACTTCCTCAATTGTCCCATCTCCACAATGGGTATACGTATCAACAGCAAAACGGTTTTTCCCTCCAAGCAACTCATACACAGGCATGTTAGCTCGCTTACCTTTGATATCCCAAAGGGCCTGGTCAAGGCCGCTTAAAGCATTATTTAGCACGGGTCCATTACGCCAATAGGAATTTTGATAGGTCATTTGCCATATATCTTCAATATTATTGGCATTCATTCCTACACAAAAATCAGCTAAATAATCATTAACAGCTGATAAAACCGGTTTGGCTCGTTGACGAAAAGTAGCACACCCAACCCCATATAAATCTGGCTCATCGGTTTCTACCTTCACAACAATTAACTCAATACCGTGAGGAGCTGTTGCAATTCCTGCAACGTTAGTAATCTTCAATGGAGGCAATCCATTAGTTGCTTGTGCAAATTTTTTTTGTTGCTGTTTTTTCCAGGGGTCATTTCCCAAAGAAAATTGTCCTATTGCCCCTGCCGAGAATCCCATTCCCATATTCTTAAGTGCATCTCGTCTATTCATAATTTTGTGTCTTTATTGATTACAAATTCTATTACTTCTGCCTTACTTTAGCTTTATAGTTGGTAGTAGATGTCCCTGAGTTAGAGTAGTGTATCAATGTGGTAAATACAAACGAACAAGGGCAATTTGCTTACTAATTAACCGTACTGATTTAGAATGCACCCTGATTTTAGTACGGTTTTATAAGTAATCTCTTTAATTATTCTAATTGTAGGCAGAGAGATTATAGGCAGAGAGATGGATTTTTATCATACTTATTTTAAATCTACACCCACCAGCTAACCGGTTACCGAAGGTTTAAAAAGCATACTGAATATAATATCCGGTATGAGAGGTATGGACTGGGATATTGATCTCGGGCACATCATGGTCAAAGGGCTTGAAAATACCATAAACTTTTTCATAGATCATTGAACCTTGAAATAATGTGTACCAAAAGATCGGCTGGTAGCTACAATCCATACCAACCAATGCGGTAAAGCAATAAAAACTCAACAGGTCGATATGGCTGACTCGCTGTCCGTATTTACTTGGAGGGCTCTTTGAAAAACCAGTCCCGAAGCATCGGGAAATATCAACCCCTGAGTGAATTCAAAACCACAACATCTAAGACATGGATTTTAAATTTGTGAACATGCAGAGGTTTGTCAAAAGAACGGTTTTGCAAAGCGCTCTTGGACTGCATGGGCAGGGTATTATTCAGACGTCAGATAAAATGGTTGGGTATAAATCGTCCCCTCACTTCCTTCTATTTCAGCCCTGACAAACAAGCTGTTGTCAGGCACATCTGACTCCGAAATGGAAAACCCACGGTGCACGGTTTCCGTATCGTCGGTATCCGGGTTATGTGTCCTCCACCTGATTTCGTTCACCAGATCGTCATTGTCCACCGTCAGTGTCACCCTGTGATCTTCCACCTCCACATCAGTGATATTGAATGCTCTTTTATTGTATTGCTCGGAGGGCTTCCAGAGGTAGGAATATCCGTTTTGCAGTGCCTTCATGACATCCGGTGCCGATCCGTCCTGGATATCGGGATGAAGGGAACCCGGTCTGAAATTTTCCAGTAATATCACATCACGATTCCAGCCCAATGTACGTTCGGTATGCATATCATCTTCGCCGTACAACCAGATAGGCCGTTCAGCTCCGCCCAGTATGTGCTGGATCTTATCATAAAAAGCCCGGTCTCCCGGGTGGTTATCCTCTCTGTTGTAAACAGACTGCCCGATCAGGATATCATACCTTAAATACAGATCGACATACCAGTGAGCGGTTAATCCCAGTCGTTCAACATACCGGCCCGGGTGGGCAAAGTATGCGAATCCTCCGAGTTCTTCGATTTTATCGAATGAGTCCAATTCATCATCGACATGCCCCGACCACAGATTGAACACACTAATCGTGTGATGATGACCGGAAAGCTCATTTCCCTCCACCGATACCATGCCCAGTTCTACGGGGTCGCGATCCTCCCACGGCTCGTTGTGGATTTCTGCGTAGGTCTGACCATCTGCCCCTTCGTGGGTGACATCCTTGATTCTCTCATAAATCTGGGAAAGCTCGGTCCATGGATAGATCGTATTCATATGGTCGTGAGGAATATGACTGCTGTGTTCCGCCAGTGTCAGAATCTTATATCCTTCCTCATGGTACCGGTCTACGGTCTGGTGAGGGTCATGACCTCCATAGTCTCCCATATTCGGATGGGTATGAAACTCGGAATCATAATGACCGATTTCACTCCAGTTCAAATCCTCGTAGGGTGACCAGAATTTCCTGTCGCTGTTCCCGTCTGCATATCCGGCAAGAAAGAATATCCCGCAGACGGATGCCAGCAGCAAGCTATTCATTAACTTTGATGTTGTTACCATAAAGGGGATCTCCTGTATTTTAGCTTATTCATAAAAAGAGGCCATTTTATTTGTACGTCCTGCGCGCAACTGAATTAAGTATACTTGTTAATTCTTATCTTTACAACACTTCAAAACGATGTGCACTCTTTTAAATCAATTATCCCAAACGTAGTTGAAAAGAGGGAGTTTAATACTCATCTCTTGTAGCTAAATAAGATTACCGGGACAGGAAGGCGGTTGCCATCCCCATCAAACGCCGTTTAAGCCTAATTTCCCACATCTACACCGCAACTCCCCTGCATGCATAACGGTGTAACGCATCGCTCAGGCTCCCGGGAGGGTTTGTCAATTCCAAAAAGTTCAGCTGGCCGGTGTTTCAGGGCAGCCAAGCTAAATATAAGAATCCGGAAGATTTAACATCATCATGCTATTGGCGAGCCGGCAAATAGTTGATATCAATAAACAACATCGTTTAACCAGACCTAACCAGGAGGTTGTTATGATTAGAAGGCTATTTGTTACGACACTAATGGTAGGATTGTTCAGCGTTCCGACGGATGCTCAATCCACGTATATAGAATTAGGCTATCAATCGTTTAAACCCTTTGTCCATTTTCAGCTTAATCTGGGCAATGCACCTAATTATTACCGGGACTCTTACCAATCCGCCTACCTGAAAGGGTATATGGACGGGGTCAATGACGCCTATTATAACGACTACCGGTTTTATGAGCTGGTCCGCGATATCGATATCTATGAAGCCGGCTACCGTGACGGCTACAGGGATCGTGACTTGTTAATTCGCCTGCGGGGCCGCAGCTGGTATCACCGGCACCGGTTTGTCTACAACGATTATCATTCACCCTACTATTCGGTGCAAATTTGGCTGGATGGACTAACGTTCGCTTTCCTGCAGGCTCCCAGGCACCGGCTTCCCGATCGATGGATCCACCGGGTCCACCCGAAAGTCAGGCGGTACCGCGCACGCATGCACAAGAGAAACCATTACGCGCATATAGAAAAAAGGTATAAAAAACGCGTCAAGCGCTTACGGAAAGATGCGCGCAAATCGCGTTCCCGCTACCGGACGCAAAAAGGCCGGAAAAACTATCGGTCCGGGAAAATACGCCGGGCTTCAACGATTGACAAAAGGAAAGCGAGAGAAAGGATACGGCAGCCCCGGCGGAAGAAAAATCGCTCTCAATCC
>NZ_JBEPWZ010000034.1:0-19075 GCF_041642155.1 Fodinibius sp. | reverse complement strand
ACTTTCTTGGTGGTAAGCAGCGGGAAACCTTCCGACAAATCCACCTTGTAGAATTCAGAAAAACTGGAAATAGTGTCGGTACCGGTCCTATTCGATTTTCGCACTCCGTTTTTCAACACATTT
Source organism: Fodinibius sp. (assembly GCF_041642155.1). Lineage (NCBI taxonomy): Bacteria > Pseudomonadati > Balneolota > Balneolia > Balneolales > Balneolaceae > Fodinibius > Fodinibius sp. Next base: position 18,952 of record NZ_JBEPWZ010000034.1, on the reverse strand, counting down.
TCAACCAGATCTAAATATTGTTTCATGAGTTTCTGCCTTTTAATCCAATGTTTGCATTAACCTGTATAAATCACAAATTGATAAAATGGTATCCCCCCGGGTCCCGCTACAGGACAATGCCTTCAAGCAGGGCGATGGCAATCGAAAAATAAATAATAATTCCCGTTACGTCACTCAGTGTCGAAACAAAAGGTGCTGACGTTACCGCCGGATCCAGTCCCATTTTAGACAGGGCAAACGGCAGCATTGATCCGCTTAAATTGCCCCATAAAACAACACCGATAAGACTTAGTCCCACCACCACCGCGCTAAGAATCAATTCCTGTGTCAGCGTATCACTGGTCATATAACCCCAGCCGATGATGACAAAAAAACCGATGACCGCCATGATCAATCCCAGTATGAGCCCCGAAAGCAGCTCGCGTCCCAATACTTTTAGCCATTCGTTCATGTCTATGTCATCGGTGGAAAGAGCGCGGATAATCAGCGTTGCCGCCTGCGTGCCCGAGTTTCCGCCGGTGGAAATAATCATCGGGATAAAGAGCGACAGGAATACGGCATTGGCAATAACGCTTTCGTAAGCGCCCATAGCGGTAGTCGTGAACAGCTGTCCCACAAACAGGAAGGCCAGCCACCCGATGCGCTTTTTGATCATCTCAAAGATCGTCGTTTGCGAATAGTAGTCATCCAGCACATCCATACCGGCCATGAGCTGCATATCCTCCGTGGTCTCCTCCTCGGCCACGTCAATAATATCATCCACGGTAACAATGCCCACCAGTATGCCATCGGAATCAACGACCGGCATGGCCACCCGGTCATATTTACTGAGCATTTTTACCGCATCCTCCTGGTCATCGAAAGCGCTGAGAGCCTCAAAACTTTCGTCCATGAGCGACGAGATCGGGGCCTCCGGGTCGGCCAGGATAAGCTGGTTCAGCCGCAGGTCATCGATCAGATGTTCCTCTTCATCCACCACATAGATTACATTCACCGTTTCAGCACTCTGCCCGAACCTTCGGATGTTGTCCATACCCCTCTGGATGGTCCAGTCCCTTCGAATTTTCACGTATCGGGGCGTCATCAGGCGACCCACACTTTCCTCCGGGTAGCCCAGCAACTTTTGCACCTGCTTGCGGTCCTCGACCTCCATGGAGTTCATGACCCGCTGGGTGAGGTTGCCGGGCAGCTCTTCCATCAGCGCTACACGCTCGTCGGGCTCCAAATTCGACATTACGTCGCTGAGCTGCTGGGCGGTAAACATATCCAGCAGCTCCATCCCCTTACCCGAACTCAGGAAGGTAAAAACATCCGCGGCCTTCTGCTTTTTGAGCAGCCGGAAGATAACGATCGCCACCTCCGCCTCCAGCTCTTCCAGGAGCTTCGCGACATCGACCGCCGGAACATCATTGAGAATATCCTTCAGAGCCACCCAATCCTTGGCCTCAATCAGTTCATCGAATTCAGGTTTTAACAGGTCAACGATCATGAAAATACGTAGCTTTCCGGTTGGCAGGATATGCGCCTAAGAATCGCACTAATTACGTAAAAAAACAAGCTTTCATTAAACTTCCAATCAAAGATTTTCCTTACCACCGGCTTTCTTCTTTAAATCACGGTATCCTCTTCGCTCTGTCACCTCTAATGGACGAGGGTTTTTAAAAATAAGGGACTTTTCCCAAGGTCGGGACCAGGGGAGATTAGAACCGCAGCCTATAGAGTCTATAGATAGTCCCCATATAAGGATTTCCACCGGCCGGTAACGCCGGCACCGGACAAAAGCCCATTTTTGGAAAGTACTATTGACTATGGTTGCGATTGTGATTACACTTTTCGACTTTTAGCGTACTTCTTAATGAAACCGGAGTTACGATTTGAAAATTGTTATCATAGGAGCCGGAGAGATCGGCTATGATCTGGCCAGCATGCTTTCAAACGAAAAGCACGACGTGGTTGTGCTTGATCGCGATAAAGATGCCCTGAAAAAGGTTTCCGACAACCTTGACGTGCTTTACTTCGAGGGCAACGCAACTTCGGCGAAAGACCTCGTAGATGCCGGCGTCAAGGATGCCGATATTCTTATTGCCGTAACCAGTATCGACGAGGTGAATATGATTGCCTCCATGATGAGCAAGCGCCTCGGTGCTGAGAAGGTCATCGCCCGCATTCGAAGCGACGAGTTGTCCCGTCCCAACGCCCCCTTGAAATCAACCGACCTGGGCATTGACGTGCTTATCCACCCTGAGCAAAGCGCCGCCATGGAGATTGTGCGTCTGATTAAGCGGGCGTCTGCCAGCGATCTCGTAAACCTGGCAGACGGGCAGATGCAGATGATTGGGCTGCGTATCGGCAAAGCCTCTCCCCTGGTGGGAAAAACGCTGGTTGAGTATGCCGAAGAATTCCCGGAGATCACCTTCCGGGTCGTGGCCATCTCCCGCAAAGGAATGACCATCATTCCCAGCGGGTCGGTTCGCATTCAGGCGTATGACCAGCTGTTTCTGCTGGCCAAAACCGAAGTCATTCCAGAGGTCATCGAGACGACCGGCAAGCCGGATATTGAGATCAGCCGCATCATGATTGCCGGCGGGACGCCCATCGGGGCTATGATCGCACGCACGCTCTGCCAGGAGGACAAAAACTGGAATATTAAACTTATCGAACCGGACCACGATACCGCCGTGGAACTGGCACAGGAGCTTAAAGATGTCTTAGTGCTCAATGGCAATCCCACCGATCCGGACCTGTTGGCGACGGAGGGCATTACCGATACGGATGCTTTTATTTCGGTGACCGAGGATGAGGAATCAAATATCATTTCATGCCTCATGGCCAAGCACCTCGAAGTAAAAAAGACGGTGGCCCTGGTTTCCAAGCCCGACTATATACCGCTTAGTCAGACGATCGGACTGGATGCCGCCATCAACAAAAAATCGGCGGCCTCGAACGAAATTCACCGCCACGTGCGCGGGGGACTGGTTATTTCCGTGAAGGCGCTGCAGGGGATCAAGGCCGAAGTGATTGAACTGCAGGCGGCTCCCAAATCGAAGGTTGTCAAAAAACCCATTCGCAATGTCCGGTTCCCCGAGGGGTGTGTGGTCGGGGGCATTCTCAGTAACGGGTCTTCGGAGATCGCGACGGGACAGTCACAGATCAAAGCCAACGACCGGGTTATTATTTTCTGCCTTCCCGAAGCTGTGGATAACGTAACTTCACTTTTCAAATAATGCAGACCTCCTCCATAAAAAGCTTTTTACGGCCGCAAATCGACTTTCTTACGGTTCTGGGTATCCTGGGATCCTTTATCTTTTTCCTGGGATTTGCACTGCTGACCCCCATGATCATTGCCCTTATTTATGAGGAGAAAGTATGGCATACCTTTTTGTCGTCAGCTTCCATCGCTTTTGTGGCAGGCGGAAGCCTGTACTATTTTTTCAAGTCTGATCAGGAACTGCGCATCCGCGAGGGGTTCCTGGTCGTCAGCCTCACCTGGCTGTTTTTGTCACTGGTCGGGGCCCTGCCCTTCGTCATATCCGGCATACTGCCCAGCTATACCGACGCCGTATTCGAGACGATGAGCGGACTTTCCACCACCGGGGCTACGATCTTCGGAGGGGAAACCAGCAGCGGCTTTATGAACCCCCAGATTGAATCGCTGCCGATGAGCATGTTGTTCTGGCGGTCTATGGCCCACTGGCTGGGCGGCATGGGAATCATTGTCCTGACACTTGCCATCCTCCCGCTGCTGGGCATTGGCGGCATGCAGCTCTTCCAGGCCGAATCGCCCGGACCCACGACCGACAAGCTTACCCCGCGCGTGCAGGAGACGGCCAAGCTTCTCTGGGGGGTCTATGTGGCGTTCACCGGCATCGAATTCCTGCTGTTGTGGGTCCACCCTTCGATGGACTGGTTTGACGCTCTCAATCACGCTTTTGCCACCCTGGCCACCGGGGGATTTTCAACCAAGAACGCCAGCATCCAGGCCTTCGATTCCGCCTATATCGATTCAGTCATCACCCTTTTTATGTTTTTAGCGGGAATCAGTTTCGCCATGCACTTCCGATTGCTTCGCGGGGATACCCAGTCGTTCTTTAACAACCGGGAAACGCGTTTCTACACACTTATAACAGGGGTCAGTATTCTGGTCGTAAGCGCTTCGCTCTGGCTTTTCGACGAGTATTCCATCGGAAGTGCCTTGCAGTATGGCGCTTTCCAGGTCGTCGCCATTGTGACGACCACGGGCTTTGGGACAGATGACTACGAACTATGGTATTCGTTCGGCAGTTTCTTCCTTTTCCTGCTTTTCTTTGCGGGGGGCTGTGCGGGCTCAACGGGCGGGGGACCCAAGATGATCCGGTGGATGATTATTATTCGCAACTCTTTTCGCGAATTCGAGCAGATCGTGCATCCCAAGGCGGTGCTCCCCATCCGCATTGGAAACAAGACCATCGGTGCGGATATCCAGCGGACCGTTCTTAGCTTTTTTGCCCTTTATCTTATCGTTTTTGGTCTCGGAGCCCTGGTCATGGCAACCATGGGCTACGATCTGGAATCCTCGATCGGAGCCAGTATTGCCTGTCTGGGGAACATCGGTCCGGGCTGGGGAGAATTTGGTCCGACGGACAACTACGCCCAGATCCCCTATGTGGGTAAATGGGTGCTTATCTTTATGATGATGGTGGGGCGACTGGAGATTTTTACCGTGCTTCTTATCTTCACGCCCGCATTCTGGAAGCAGTAGAATAGGGTTTTGAAAAATCAGGAACTTTGATAAACATCAACCCTGAGCGAATGCAAAATCACAGCATATAAAGCATATGTGAGGACGTTGTAGGTACGAAGATGCAGCAAGTGGCCAAAAGTACAGTTACGGTTTGGTAAAGCTCGACAGGAGTTAGAACCGAATCCAATCCCGGTCCTCCAACAGCTGAATCAACGCCGGCAAAAAGGTAAGTGCAGCCACCAGGGTCATGCCGATGCCGATGACGGCCATCGCTCCCAGCGACTGCAGTCCCGGATGATTGGTAAACAGCAGTCCGGAAAACCCGAGCATCGTCGTCAGTGAACCAATGGTCACATGCTGTCCCGTGCTGGAGAGTACATCCCACATGCTGCGCTCCCCCTCCTCCCGGTAGCGGCTTGCAAGGTGGACGCCGTTATCCTCCCCGATCCCGAGGATGGCCGGGAGCACCACCAGGTTATAGAAGTTGAACATCATGCCTGTGAGCAGCATGATCCCGAAGAGCCACAGCAAACCGACCAGAAGCGGCAGCATGGCGATGATCGACCATCGCAGCGAACGGAAAGCAAAGAGCATCAGGATAAAGACCATCAGAAAGGTGGCTCCCACCATATAGGGACTCTCACTGCGCATCAGGTCCAGCATTTCAGCCGCAATGATAGAGGTGCTGGCGGCATAAAATGTTTCTCCGCTGTCCAGCGTTATTTCACCAATGTCGTCCTTAAAGGCAATGGACTGCTCCCCGTCCGCAAGTCCCACACTGGGGTAGACGATGACAAAATTGCCGATCTCCCCCTCTTTGGTCACAAACTGATCTTTAAAATAGTCCGGTATCTGATCGATATCCAGACGACTTTTGGTCTGTGCCGCACGCCGCAGCTTATCCAGCTGCGGATCGTCCTGGTCTCTGATAAAGGGGTCGTTGAGCAGCTCCCGAATACGGGCGATCTCTTCTAATTTTCTCTGGGCACCGTCCTCCGAGGGAGGAAAACGTTCCGGAAGCGCTTCTACATCCTGTATAGTGGGACTGGTGGTGTCGGTTTCCATCTTGTGGCGGATTTTGCCCAGAATTTCTATCACCTGCTGCTGATTATCCGCCAGGATATAAGCCGGGTTACGCCGGTCCGATTGCTCGACATCGCCGGTAAATTTATTGTAGGCCTGGTATTCGGGGAATTCGGGTTCCAGCTCTCCAAAATCGTATTGAAAACCTAACCCGGGAGCATTTATTCCAACGAATAGGGCAATAAGGATACCCGTAATTACCACCGAACGGGCCATGGGAAAACGGTTAAACAGACTGGGTTTTTGCTTTTGGGAATCCCGGTTTACGTTCAACAGCATCCAGTCATAGCGCTCGAGCAGGACCAGCAGCGAGGGCATCACAAAAAGCATACAGGAGAGCGCCAGGATAATACCCGATCCCGCGATAAACCCAAATTCGGAAAACCCCCTGAAGCGGGCGATAATTAACACAAAGAGTGAAAATGCCGTCGTCAGTCCGCTCACGACAATGGCCGAACCCGTATTGTCATAGGTTTCGTACAAGGCATCCAAAATCGGTTTGCCCCCGGAACGAAATTCGATATAGCGGGCGTAAAAATGAATGCCGTAATCGATCCCCATACCAAACAGGATTACAAACAGCACGGACGTCATCGTATTAAGCGTACCCAGTACAAAATAGGTGATACCGAACGTCCACGCCAGGCTCACCAACAGCGGAAGTCCGATCACTATGACCGGCACCGGCATACGGATCAGGTGCTCCCAGAAACGATGTTGTCTACCTTCCGAATCTCCTCTCCGGTAGTTGACATACTTTTTAATAAAGAAATAGATCATTACCAGAAGAATGACGCTGGATATGCCCGAGGCAAAGCTGTTGAACACATCATTCATAATAGAGTCAATTTCCGACAAATGACGCTTCAGACGTCCCCCGTACCGCACCTCCATTTCACTGTTATACGATTGCGGGTTAATCGCTCCCAACAGCAAATCATAGGAGGCAAACATATTGCGCAAATAATCCAGATTGCTTTTGGAGCCGGTGGGAAACAGCTTAAAGACCATGACCGTACTATCCGGGCTGACGGGATATTCGGGGGGGATCAGGGCTTCATAACTTTGCTCAAAAGCCTGAAGCTCTTCATCCGCCTCCGCATCATCTCCGCCCTCCCCCTCTTCCTCTTCCCCGAAGTCCACCAAAAAAGGATTCGCGCCCTCTTTGGCCGACTGAATTTCGTCTTTCAAATAGGCTTCTATATCATTTAGCTCATCAGGCGTGGCAAAATACAGCGCATTATCCCGTAAAAAGGCCGTTTCCTTGCGAAACTCCGCCCGTTCGAAGAAATGCCGGTCATGCTGCTCGTCATATAATTTCAGGCTTTTTTCTATCAGATCCTCGGCAAATCGTTTGTTATCCTCAAAGCTGGGGGACTTGATGGCCACTTCCATGGCGGTTTCCCCTCCGACGGTCTCCTGCAGCTCCTCCAATGCTATGACATGCGGATTTTTTTTGGGTAAAAGATTGGCGAGGTCGGTGTCAATGGTCAGCTTAACGGCAAAGTTCCCCAGCACTATTGCCAGCAGTATCGTAACACTCAATACCCAATACGGGTACTTGTAGTTGTACTTTATAAGCGGACGAAAAAAATGTAGAATCTTATCCATTAACTCCGGATCAAAATAGCAATTAAATCAGCGGTGAAGTTAAACATTTTCACAGAACTTATTTAATTTCTATTATTTTTCACTTTATCGGGACTTCAGCATGAGATCATCGTAGTCGGCCATAACCCACGATCCCGTGCTGTCTCCATCGCTCATGATCAGGATGGCCATGGGCGTCTTGGGAGGATCGTCCCCGAACAGCCGGCGATAATCTTCTACAAGATTACGTTCAAACGTAATCCATTTCCCGGTATCTTTCCTGCCGGACTTCACAACGACTATTTGCTGGTTACCGAACAGCTTCGAGGTGTTGGTCCCCTTGTCAAGCGATGTACTCCATGTATATCGTATGGTTTTGGGTACTTTTTTAAACAGTGCTACGCGTCCCATGTCAAAAACCACATACACACTGGCGACGGAGTCGTTGTAATCGTCGTTGTCTTCGCGGGCGTTCTTTGGCAGCTTATGAGCTCTCACCTTCCAGGAAAGGACCGGCGTATCATAAATATTGATATTGTAGATGTTGTCTTTATCCTTATTTATCAACGGGAGATTGATATGTTTGGCCCTGGAGCCTTTATACCGTAAAAACTTGTTAGTTTTGGAATCGTCCTTGTTTACAACCTCGTATAAATACTGCTCGCTAAAGGACTTATCATGATTAACCAGTCTCTTGTTACCGTCCCGATCGTACCATTTATGGGGAAGTGAGCCAACCGTGTCGTTTTCAAAATTTTCCAGCAGCACATTTCCGTTATCCAGGTGAGTGGGCTGTTGCGCCATGGACGTGTAGGTATGTCCAAGGCTGAAGATTAATAGCAAAAGAAAATAATGTGAAATCTGTGTATCTGTTTGATGCATAAATAAGTCCATTGATTCTGTAAATTGTATAATTACCCATGTAAGAGTCTCCCCGTGCAAATAGTTGATAGTAGAGGGTAACTATACAAAAGTTGCTATATCAACGTTTACCATTACATTTTATTTCTGTCGGCAGCCGTACTCCCGCAGGGTGCGTGTCCCGGTATAAAACACAAAATCCACCGAAATCCCCATCGAAGAATCTGTCCGCAAGCAGAGTTCTCCCTCTCCCGAGTGCAGACTTGCCGCCTGTTTCGAATAGTTTGGTTTTCTCGTTTTTAAGAAAATACCAGCATGACCGGAAAACGAGTGAACTCGCAAACCTGTCCCGTGCGGCCTTGCCGTAGCAGAATATTTTGAGGTACAGCACCGCAGAGAGACTCATTTAGAAAGTTCTGGAGGTCACCTTCTAAAAATGATCGAAAACTGCTAAATTTGCGTTGCTGTCTAAGCTGGAGAGACTGGCATTACATAAAGTAACATTTTAAAATTCTGTTGGCGAATTGATGTTCACAAAATACAAGCGAATTATAGGAGCCGTTTTACTGCTTAATATCCTTCTGGTAGCTACCCACGAGGGAGAATTTTGGCCATTTAGTATCTATCCCATGTTTTCCCAGGCCGGGAAACCATGGTCCCGCGGCGTTGTCGAGGATGTCCGTGATACCACCCGAACGGACCTCTGGGAGACCAAGCCCATTGAAGCAATAAACCATCGCATCCTGCCCCTTGAGGATTACGGTATTCATGAAATTGATTTCGCCAACTACATATCAAAAACCCAGAACTGGAATGCCCAAAAGATAAACGGGCTCAGAAGTACGTTCCAGATAAGCGACTATCCCGGCGAAATGTGGATGGCCACCCGGGTCGTCGGCTCCATTAACGAACAGGACTCTGTGGTAATCAAGGCTATTCCCATGTTCCTCTTTAGCGCCGACAGTACCTATAAGAACCCTAATCTATTTCCCAATAAGTAAATCAGATGGATCGTTTACTCAGGAATTTATTCCATTTTGAGGCGCCGCAATCAACCGGGACCAAAATCCAGCTCCGCGCTTTTGAATTCTTCACTGTTATCTATACGCTGCTCTATACCTGGGAGTGGGCACTGTATGTCCCCCGGCTGAGCGACGTCGTCCTCCCCCTCGGAGTGGCCAACTACCTGAATGTTGAATTTTTTTTTGGTGAACTGGCTACGGTCAACGCCATCATCATTACCCTCAGCTGCCTGATACCTCTTTTATTTAAACGCCTTCGCTGGCTGTATGTGCCGGCATTCCTCCTGTTCCACCTGCAGTATGTGACGCGTTTTTCGCAGGGCGAAATTCCCCACAGCGCCAATCTTGTCGGCTTCAGCTTACTGGGATTAGCCCTTGCCGCTGTTTTTGTCAGGGATATAAAAAAATCATTGCCCTTTGCTTTTGGGTTTACCCTGTTTTTTCTCGGCCTGGGGTATACGTCCGCCGGGATCAGTAAGCTTGTTGCCACCGGCATCACCTGGCCCGACGGACACCACCTGTGGCTCTGGATCGGTGAAAAGAGTATTGATATCCTCTCCAAGACCGGCGAGTTTCAGCTTAACTGGCTCCAGGAGCTGGCTTTGAGCAGCAGATTCATTGCCACAGTCATTTTAACGTTCGGCCTGGCTGCCGAACTCCTCGGCTACCTCGTCTGGTGGAAGCATTTGCGTCCATATATCACGTTAGCGCTTATCGGGATGCACATAGGTATCGATTTGACTATGAATATCTTCTTCAAGACATTTACCATCCAGCTTATCATCATGGGCTTTCACTGGAATCGTTATATCAATAACATCAGCAATCGCTTGCGTTCGCTCCCGCTTAAGGCTTTAGGACGTTATCTTCTTTATTAAATAATGATGTTTCTTTTGGTTTGATCCAAAAGAAACACAAAAGATCAAGGCTCAGAAAACTCAGGAATCAGATTTCGCCGGTGCTCCGGAAAATACTTTAGCCAAAGTACCGACAATTACTCAAATATAACTAATATTCCTCAGACAGGGTTTTGATATACAGGACCATCGATTCCATTTCCCTGTCGGAGAGAATTCCCCTAAATGAGGGCATCTCCCCGGAATATCCCTCCACGATCCTGGCTTCCGGCTCCAGCAGGGATTCCCGGATATATTCTTTATCAGCAATTGCAGATGACTCATCTTCAAAATGCTGTTCAGAGCCAAAAAGTCCCTGCAGCGTGGGACCAATCATGCCATCTGTTGCTCCATCCGTGGAATGGCAGCCCATACACCCCAGCCGCTGGTACAATCCTTTACCCCGCGCTGCAGAGGCCGGCTTATCGGGCTCATTGTCAGCCATTTGGATTTCATCCTCATTGTCGAAAGCCAGCTCCCGGGCATCGAGGTCAAGGAATCCTTCTGCTTCCAGATCCGGCTCTACGATATCATTTACGGTAAACCAGAGATCGTCATCCATCACGGAGCCGCCGGCGGCTTTCAGATCGTAGGAAACCTCCATCTGCATCACCTCCTGCATATCGGGGATAGCCAGAAACACCGCCTTCCGGTCGGCGGATAGATGCGCCGAAAAAACCGGCATCAGCTCTTCGCCGGGCGAGCCGTCCAGTTTAAAATGGCCGGATCCGTAGTTTTCCGTGCGTTGATAATTCCATCTTTTGGCCTGGTAATTGCCCGGGTTTGTTGCCGCTTCCTCATCCAGTTCAGTATCAAACCGAATGACAATCCCCCCGTTGCGGGCACGGAAACTTTGCGGGAGCAGGCTGAAACGCATCCAAATCTATGCTTCCAAATATAACTCGCCTCGTCTTTTTAATAAAGAACCCTATAATATAGAAACATGCACAACATCTTTATCTATATCTATATCCGGAAAACGCACAAATTACGATCTATTCTTTTTCAACGGTTACCCCCGGAGGATAGGCATAGTCGTTCCACAGGCGGTTGAGTTTTTCGGGATCCGGTTCCCCGTCGTAGGTAACATAGCGGTAACGCATAACGTAGGGCGATCCCGGTTCTATAGCCATTTCACCGAGCTGCATGGGAGCAAATACAAAATACGGGGTTTCAGGATGAATGCGAACCGGCTGCGGGGCCCGGTAGTTGTCCGGGTGACTCAGTACCGCGATCCCTGCTCGTTTGCCGTCCACCACCCCTCCCATATGCGCCCATCGCGCCCGGGTTTCATTGGCCGCACTGCGATCGTGTCCCCGGGAAGTCAGAAAAGTTGCATTATCGGGATTATCCCAGTTTTGGTGTCCCCGGAAGCCCATGCCTCCATAATGATATTCCGGCAGGATGAGCGGCTGAGCCGTATTCGCAGTATGCGTCAGGGTCAGGTCAAACATAAGGTAATCAGTACGGTTTCCAGCATCATAGACCTTCATTTCCCATTCTTCGTTAACCGCAATGACAGGAGCCGAGGAAGTCAGATCCACAAAATAATGTTTGGCTTTCAGTCCCCCGTGCACCGGCCCTTCCCAGGCGACCTCAATCGAGTCCTGGTCCACCAGCGCAGTCTTTTGCTGAATATTCCAAAAATCGGGCGTGCGTCCCTGAAACTCGGTGTTGGTCCACGCCGACCAAATCCCGTAATGATGAGGGTGCATTGCCGTATCCAGGTGATTGGTTAATACCGTGCCCCCGGGCGAGTACACCGGATGCAGGTATCCCCCGCGCTCGTACCGCTCATCCAGTTCCCCGGGCGGGTTGTTTTTCCCGTGATAGTAGGAGAGCACGGGATGCTCCCCTGCGTTAAACGTGATCGTATTCGTATCTATGGCACGGGTGACCCCGCTACCGCCGACGGGTTCGGTGGACTCGGTATCCAGGCTATAGCTCTTCGAAGAACCAGCGGAAAGCGACTCCAGCAGGAACCAGCCTTTATTTTGCTCATCCACCTGCAGGAGCGACTGGTTGCCCGACTCATCCTCCATCGAATAAACGCCGGGAGTGACGGGCTCCGGGAGCGTAAAGGAAACAACCGTCTCCATGCGGTCAAAGCCGCCCGCTGTAACGGTAATGGTATACTGGCCACAGGCTTCCCGAGGCGCCATGATCCCTATTAATATTAATGCGGCAGCGAATAATCCGGTGAGAAAAGAAACAGCTCTATTTTTGGTATACATAGTTAATCAGAAAATCAGGTTAAAAGCATACTGAGACCTTCCGGAACCACCCCAATATCAATTCCAAGAAACAGGGAAAACAGGAAATACGTCAGCAGCGTAATCAACATGGCAAAAAACAGATTCAGCACCAGACCGGCACGCGTCATCTGCGGGATATCCATCACGCCACTACCATAAACGATTGCATTGGGAGGGGTCGCCACTGGAAGCATAAAGGCACAACTTGCCACCATGGCTATGGGAACAGCAAACAGGAGCGGATCCTGTCCTATTCCTATGGCCACCGAACCGATGACCGGCAGGAAAGCCGCAGCGGTCGCAGAGTTGCTCGCCAGTTCCGTAAACATGATAATAATCAGGGCAATGACAAATATAGCTAAAATAACGGGCCAGCCTCCCAAAGCTGCAAAATATCCTCCGACCCATTCGGCCAAACCCGTCCGCTGGATAGCCCCCGCCAGTGAGAGTCCCCCGCCAAAAAGAATCAGGACGCCCCAGGGTATCTTTTCGGCGTCTTTCCAGCGCATGATAAACTTCGACTTGCTGAGATCAACCGGTATAAGAAACAGGATGAGCGCACCGAAAATAGCTATACTGGCATCCGATAGTCCCGGTATCACCTGCGCCAATAGCGGCCGGGTCATCCAGAGCACCGCAACAAGTACAAAGACCCCTCCCACATACTTTTCGGGGCGGCTGATGGTACCCAACCGCTGCATTTCGTCATCGATGTATTCGCGTCCCCCGGGAAGCGTTTTCATTCGAACCGGAAAGACGAGACTTGTCAGGGTGTAAAAGATGATCGGGAGTCCCAGTATCACAACGGGGAGCCCCAGACCCATCCACTGGGCAAAAGTAATTTCCATGCCATAGGCATCATTGACAAAAGCAATCATAAGAGCATTCGTCGGCGTCCCGATCACCGTTCCCAGTCCCCCCACATTCGCCGCATAGGCGATAGCCAACATCAGTGCAACCGCAAAGTTCCGGTTCTGCTGCTGCTTTGCGGCGTCCTGCAGCCCTGCTCCTGTTTTCGTAAGCTGTATAACTGAAAGTCCGATAGGCAGCATCATCATTGTTGCGGCCGTATTGCTTACCCACATACTCATAAACGCCGCGGAAATAATAAAGCCGGCGATAATATTACGGGGCTTGGACCCGATAAAGCTGATAATGTTGAGCGCAATGCGCCGGTGCAGGTCCCACCGCTGCATAGCGATGGCGATAATAAATCCCCCGAGAAAAAGATAGATCATAGGATCAGCATACGGAGCCGCGGAGGCATCGATATCGGCGATCCCCAGAATGGGAAACAATACAAGCGGCAAAAGGGCCGTCCCCGATATCGGAAGTACCTCGGTTACCCACCAGGTGGCCATCAACACGGCTACGGCCGCCGTGCGCCATCCCGCCAAACTCAGTCCCTCCGGCGAACCTGAAAAAAGCATGAGCAGAAAGAGGAACAGCCCCCCCACAAAGCCGATCCATTTGGCCGTGCTTACAGGCTTGTCCTCGACTTCCCCCATCCCAAATTCTTCCTCCTTATCTGATCCCTCAATCTCTTTTTCTTTTGTGTTTTCCTTCATCCGGATTCTGTTTTAAAGAAACCTTTGCAAAACCGTTCTTTTGTTCATTGTCGGCACTATCGGTCGGTTGATATCCTCACATATGGGCTATATGCTGTGGCTGCAACCTCTCTGTGGCCTTGACCTTTCCCGATACTTCGGGACTGGTTTTTCAAAAGCTTCTTAAATTGATGTTATATTGTTGTACGATTTATGGCAAGTGATTAATAACACACTTAGTCTATCAGGTGAATAGGTACTGACATTAAAATTGAAAGGACGGATTGTATCTTTATATGCAGGTACATGCAGGCAAATCCATGGTCCGGATTTCAACGATACCTACTCTTCCGCCTCATGGTCGGCCACACGTAGTGGCCGACCCTTCTAAATCCTGTTGGCATATATATAACAACGTTACAGCCGCTGGACAGACAGTCCCCCGTCAATCATTATCACTTCTCCTGTGGAGTAGGGAAAATCGCCCTCGACCAGTGAAAGGACCCCCTTTCCCACATCCTCGGGATATCCCCAGCGGGGCTGGGCGGTCAGTCCCCCTGCAATCAAGCGGTCGTACTTCTCCGTAACGGCCGAGGTCATATCCGTTTTGATGATGCCCGGACGCACTTCATAGACCGGGATATCATATTCGGCCAGGCGCACCGCCCATATCTTGCTGTGCATAGCCAGTCCCGCTTTTGATATGCAGTACTCCCCTCGTTTGGGGGAGACCACCGTCGCCGAGATGGAACCCACATTCACAATCGTGGCCGAAAAGGACGGGTTCTCCTGCTTCTGGGCAACCATCCAGCGGGCCGCGCCCTGCGTCAGGAAATAGGGTCCCTGCAGGTTGATACGCATCACCCGCTCATAACTTTCCTCCGTGGCCTTCAGCGGGTCTTTTCGCTCCCTGGGCGCCACCCCGGCGTTGTTAACCAATACATTGAGCCGGCCGAAATGCGAGCGGATCTTTTCGATGACGGCGCTGCGGTCATCCGAAGAACTGATATCGCCCTGGCAGTAGATCACCTCGGTACCCGCCGAGCTAAGCTCCTCTAAGGTTTCCTGCACCTGATCTTCCGGGCGCACGCCATTGAACGCAACATTGTAGCCGTTCTCACACAGCTTCCGGCAGATTCCCTTGCCGATGCCGCGTGACCCGCCGGTGACTAAAGCAACTGGTTTCATAGCTCCTCGTGGTTATTGTTTAGCGTTCGGGAAAAAGGTGTAATAGGGACGGTCGTCCGTCATTCGGGACAGATACAGCGCGAGCTCCCGCAGGTGGTAGTCACCCCACATGCTCGATTCCCCGCACGGTATGTTCCGGTCCTCCGGGATGTAATCCCAGCCATTGGGACGGTGATAGACCGAGTGGAGCAGCAGGCCCTGGTGCGATTCGCCCGTACTCAAGTACGGTTCATCCAGCAGCGTCTGCGCCACCGAAAGACCCGCCTGCCAGTAGCGGCTTCCTTTTTCCGGCTCTCCCCTCGACTTTAGGTAATGTCCCAGTCGAAGCAGTCCCTGGGCCCCTATGGCCGCGGCGGAGCTGTCCACCGGCTCCACATCGTTGTAAGGGTCCGCCGGCGCTTCCGTATAGTCTCCCAGCCTGTGCAGCTCCGGCGCTCCCGTATCCCAGTAAGGAATGCCATCCCGGGAGCTGTGCGCAAGATAAAAATCACAGGTCGCCAGGGCCGCCTTGCGCATCATCGACTCGACTTGTTGGCGTCCCCCGTATGGTTCCAGCTCGTCGTCTTCCAGCGTTTCCAGGAATTCCAGCTGCTCGGGGTACCCGCACATCGCCCAGGCCAGCCCGCGCGTCCATGTCGTGAAGGGCGAAAACCCCTGCTGAGAATTCGGGCAGCGAAACTGTCCGTCGGTAACATTAAAGACCGCTTCATGGGCCGTCCGTCCGCTCAGGTCGTAGCGGTCGCGGCCCTCCCCATAATAGATATTGTATTCCGCCGTAGCGCGGGCGTGCTGGATAAGCCGCTCCAATAGTGAAATGGGCTCATCATGCTCTCCATAAAGCACGTGCCCCAACCGGTGGCTAAGGGCCAGTGCGCGCAGGGTCCGAACCGTATCCACAAAGAGCGAGTGGGGACCGTTAAAAGAGTGAATAAATCCACCGCCGTCTGCGATGGGGGTCCACCTGCTGGCCTGAACCGCGCCCGTACTTTTCAGCGCCAGCCTGTAAAACAACTGCTCCCATTCGGTGGCGTCGATGCGTCCCTCCCGGCACAGCCGCCACAGGGCACCATAGGTGCTCACGTTATTAAAGCCGTGATCGTGAACCCCGATATGAGTAATATGGGGAGCCATCTTGTTGACCGTAGCCTCCCGTCCCATTTCCAGGTACTCTGTCTCGCCGGTCGCATCAAACTGGATGATCTCGGACCCAAATTGAAATCCCTGGGTCCACTCGGTCCACCCCCGGGTCGTATACGCCCCGTTCTCGGTAAAAACCGGCGACCCCTGGGAGGTATCATAGTCGCTGCGGATCAGCTGAATCTTTTGGGCCGACAGCTCCCAAAACCGTTGTAAAGGCAGATCTTCCACCTGAAGATCCTGTTGAATATTCATCTTCGTTGTTTTTCTGTTATAATTTTTTGCTTTTCCTGTTTTTAATCATGGACATTAGTCGAAGGTAGAAGGTATTAGGTAATAAGTCCCCGAACGGGCTTCCCATTTTCGATTTTTTATTTTTAATCTTTCATTCCCAATTCTCAATTCCTAATTCCTAATTCCTAATTCCTAATTCCTGATTCCCGTCTTGAACCTACAGCCTTACCCCAGCTCCGGCACCTCAATCCACGCCCGCTGTTCGGACGCTTCGTAGCCGATTTCGGCCAGCTGGACCCCCTTGGCCGCCTCCAGGAGATTCCAGCGGAAGGGATCGTCCTTAACCACGTGGCGTAAAAACAGCTCCCACTGGATTTTAAAAGCGTTGTCAAACTCCTGCTGCTTCGGCATTTTAATCCAGTCGTCATAAAAATTGTGATCCGAATCCACATCCGGATTCCAGACCGGCTTCGGGGTTGCCGAATGGGGCTGGATCCAGACTTCCCGCAGTCCGGCCACCGCCGAACCCCTGGTGCCATCCACCTGGAACGTCACCAGATCATCGCGCCGCACCCGGGTCGTCCACGAGGAATTAAACTGGGCCACGATATCGTCCTCGAGCTCAAAAATCGCGTACGCCGCGTCATCCGCCGTGGCCTCGTAGGGCGTGCCGTCCTCCTCATAGCGCTTGTCAATATGGGTGGTCCCCAGGCAGGAGACCGACTTCACCTCTCCGAAGATATTATCCAGTATGTACCTCCAGTGGCAAAACATATCGAGAATGAGTCCCCCGCCATCCTCCTCCCGGTAGTTCCATGACGGGCGTTGCGCGGCTATGGTATCGCCCTCGAAGACCCAGTAGCCGAAATCAGCCTTCACGGAGAGTATTTTTCCAAAAAAGTCCTGTTGCTTTAGCTGTTTGAGCTGCATCAGGCCGGGCAGCCACAGCTTATCCTGTACCACTCCGTGCTTGACGCCCCCCTCTTCGGCAATGTGATGCAGCTTCACGGCCTCTTCGGTGGTCACCGCGGTGGGTTTTTCGCAGTAGATATGCTTCCCGGCCGACACCGCCTTCTTGACGCTGCCGAACCGCAAGTCGGTCCGCTGCGCATCGAAATAAATATGGTAGTCATCCTCTTCCAGGACCGCATCCAGGTCGGTCGTCCACTCCTCGATGCCGGTCCGCTCCGACAGCTTTTGCAGCTTCACGGGATTGCGTCCCACCAATACCGGACGGGGCATGATCACCTCATCCTCGCTGATCTTCACGCCCCCCTGCTTCATAATTGGTACGATCGACCGCAGCAGATGCTGGTTGGTGCCCATGCGTCCGGTCACCCCGTTCATGATTATTCCTACTGTGTGTGTCGTCAGTTCATCACTCATTGTGTTTCTTTTCTTATCGTTTTTTAAATATTAGCTCCCAATAGTAATTTGTAACACCCAAGAGATGAGTTACTTTTCACTGTTTATTGGTTATTAGTCAGCAGTAGATAGTTCAATAGTTACCGGACCGTTTCCGTATAAAAGGCGGTCGATTGTCAAATCCGATAGTCAAATAACGAATCAACCGTAACCTGAAACACTGCCGCGTGGCATCCGTTCAAATTTCTATTTGCCTGCCAACCTACTCCTTTCCGCCATTATCTTCCGCTCCCTCGGTGCACTGCGGCCAGGCTCCCTCCGGCAGCGCGGGCACGTCTTCTCCTTCCCTGGGCAAGGTTCCCTCCAGCTCCTGCCGCCAGTGGGCCACATCCCCGGCCGGACCGTAGCAATAAATAAATTTAAGTGGGGTTTTTCCGATATTGGTCAGCTGATGAAACTCCTCGGGGGGAATATACACCGTTTGTCCCGAGCGAATCTCCCGGCGCTCCGAGCCGAGGCAAATTTCACCGGTCCCCTCCAGGATCAAATAGATCTCCTCCTGCGGGTGGTTATGCCAGGGCACCTGTCCCCCTTCCGGGTCCAGGGTTACCATGCCCAGCGAAAAGTTTTCCGCCTGGAGGGAGGAGCCTCCTCCCACAATGTTCTTGGTCAGCCGCCGGGCCGGAAATCGCCGCCCTTCGGTCTCATTCAAATCAGATATCTTCATAATAATACTATCAGCCGTGAACTGTATGACAGGGTTAACATTATTGCGGGTATACTTTATCGGTAAAGTGTCAAAAAGTCAACCGGTTTCTTGGTAATTATTTGCAAGTTATTGTGTTCTTTTGCATCAAGAAGTACTTTTATTTTTAAAATCGATACGGGTTCGTATTAAGCGTCTTTCTGTATCAATTTTATCCTCATTTTTATTGGAATCCATTTTAAAAACAATGCAAAAATTTTAATGGGCTACCCCGTTTGTTTCCTTTGACAGATACTTTTGCGTTGGGGGCCGGACGCCCGATTGATCGAAAAAATTATTAAAAATATA
>NZ_JBEPWZ010000033.1:0-19500 GCF_041642155.1 Fodinibius sp. | reverse complement strand
GGCCGTGGACGCCAAGCGAACCGGGTCGCAGTGGACGGTCTACATTTCGGGGGGCTCAAAGAATACCGGCAAGGATGCCCTGCAGTGGATTACCGAAGCCGAGCGGCGGGGTGCGGGTGAAATCCTGCTGACCAGCATGGACCGCGACGGAACCAAATCCGGTTTCGACCTCGAACTGCTTTCCGCGGTAAACGACCGGGTCTCGATCCCGGTCATCGCCAGCGGGGGTGCGGGGACGGTCCGGCACTGTATCGATGCGGTCAAGACCGGCAAGGCGGATGCCGTCCTGGCGGCCAGCATCTTTCACTTCGGAGAAATTGACATAGCTAATCTCAAGGAAGAACTGGGGAAATCAAACATCCCGGTACGTAACACAAAAGTATAACTTGTACCGTGCCGTTTCCGGTAGGTAATCTGGAAGGACAGGTTTTACGGTGTTTTTCGGAGTTTCGGCCTACTCCAGCAGGCAACAGACAAAATGAAAGACGGAACGCTAAATACGCTTTAGGCAACAGGTATACCATGATTGATATCAACACCTTAGACTTTGAGAAAGGCGGGGGACTTATGCCCGCTGTGATTCAGGATGCGGATAATTTCCAGGTACTCATGCTGGGCTATATGAATGAAAAGGCCCTCGAAACCACCCTCGAACAAGAGCGGGTAACGTTTTACAGCCGCACGAAAGAGCGGCTGTGGACCAAAGGCGAAACCTCGGGCAATTTCCTGGAACTGGTAGACCTGCAGCAGGATTGCGACCACGATACGCTGCTCGTGCTGGCCCGTCCGCAGGGACCCACGTGCCATACGGGCAACCGGTCCTGTTTTTTCCAAAAAGAATTCAAGCCGAAGCAAAATCTGGATTTTCTCAACCGCCTGGAACAGCTGATCGCCGGCCGCAAGAGCGAACGGCCGGAGGATTCTTATACTACGCGTCTCTTCGATGAAGGGGTGGATATGATTGCTCAAAAAGTGGGTGAAGAGGCGGTGGAAACCATTATCGAGGCCAAAAATAACGACGGGAACGCCTTTGTGGGCGAGGTCTCGGATCTGCTTTATCACCTGATGGTACTGCTGGCGGAAAAGGATATATCGCTGGCACAGGTGGTGGGACAACTGGAGGAGCGGCACCAGCCGGAATAATTTTTATGTTTCGGCTCCGGTCCCTGTTTTTTTATCCCTGCCGAACCTTTATTCCGTCATCCTATTTATGTAAGTTCCCGCCTTCTTAATTACCATCAAACCTGTTACTCTTCATGAAAATTACGATCGACCAGCACGAAGGAACTCACATGGAAGCCGCTAACGAGGAAGGGGGACTTATCCGGATGGATGGCTCCAGAAGCGTAGGCGGACTGGAAGGGGGAATGAGTCCCATGCAGCTTTTACTGGCCGGTGCGGGCGGATGCAGCGCCATCGATATCATCGGCATCCTGGAGAAACAGAAACAGGATCTGCAGGATCTCGAGGTCGTCGTGGATGGAGACCGGCAAAAGACCGGGACGTATTCGGAGTTCAAGACGATCCATCTCCACTATATCTTTACCGGCGACCTTGACCAGCGCAAGGTGGAACGCGCCATCAGCTTATCGCTGAACAAGTACTGCTCGGTTTCCAAAACGCTGGAAAAGACTTCCGAGATTACCCACAGCTACGAAATTAATCCTCCTCAATAACCGTCATGAGTAAAAAAGACCCGGAAACAGACGCCATACGAACGCAAACCCCGCACACGGATCAGCGGGAACACTCAACCCCGCTGTTTTTGACGTCGAGCTTTGTCTTTGACTCGGCCGACCACGCCCGCGCGCTTTTTGCCAATGAAGTGGAAGGCAATGTCTACAGCCGGTATTCCAATCCGAATGTTGACGAGTTTGTTCAAAAGATGTGTCAGCTGGAAGAGGCCCCCGCCGGGGTAGCCACCGCTTCGGGCATGTCGGCTATATTCTCCAGCCTTGCCGGCCTGCTGGAACAGGGCGATCACGTGCTGGCCTGCCGGTCGCTGTTTGGCTCGTCGCATCAGATTCTCAACGGTATTCTGCCCAAGTGGGGCATCGGTTATTCCTACGGAAATATCGATACCCCGGAAGAGTGGGAGTCGCTTATTAAGGACAATACCCGGGTGCTTTTTCTGGAAACACCCTCCAACCCGGGACTGGATCTCATCGACCTGGAATGGGCGGGACAGCTGGCCGAAGCTCACGGACTGATTATGATTGTCGATAACTGCTTTGCCACCCCATACCTGCAAAAGCCGATGGCATACGGGGCAGATATCAGCCTGCATTCCGCCACCAAATTTATCGATGGACAGGGACGCGGTATCGGGGGTGTGATTGTCGGCAAGGAGCGCTATATTGATGAAATCAGCTTTTTTACCCGCCATTCCGGACCGGCCCTCTCTCCTTTCAATGCCTGGTTGTTCTCCAAAAGCCTGGAAACCCTGCCCGTCCGCATGGACCGTCACTGTGAAAATGCGCTGACGCTGGCAGCATTCCTGGAAGAGCAGCCGAAGGTGGAATGGGTCAAGTACCCTTTCCTTCCGAGCCATCCCCAGCATGCGCTGGCTCAAAA
Organism: Fodinibius sp.; assembly: GCF_041642155.1. Taxonomy (NCBI): domain Bacteria; kingdom Pseudomonadati; phylum Balneolota; class Balneolia; order Balneolales; family Balneolaceae; genus Fodinibius; species Fodinibius sp. The sequence goes on along the minus strand of NZ_JBEPWZ010000033.1, from coordinate 16,926 downwards.
GCAGATGAAGAAAGGAGGCGGTGTCGTCTCGTTTAACATCAGCGGGGGCTATGAAGCGGCCAAGCAGTTCCTGGACAGGCTGAATACCCTTTCGCTGTCCGCCAACCTGGGCGATACCCGCACCATAGCCACCCACCCGGCTTCGACCACCCATTCCAAACTAACCGACGAAGAACGGGCGGCCGTCAATATTACGCCCGGCATGGTGCGCATTGCGGTGGGACTCGAAGCGATTGAGGACATTCAAGAAGATATTGAGCAGGCACTCGGCTAAGGGCAGCTGGGTAACCTGTGTTTTAACCGTGAAGAGGACTTGTATTTTCAACGAACGCATAAATGAAACACTGTTCCCCTGCCGCACTGATCACTGATCCGTAACACACCCCTCGGAAGCGGAAGAGACCAATTGGGCATACTTGTACAGCGTGCCGCTGGTAACCTGCAGTGGCGGGGCCTCCCAGTGCTCGAGGCGCTTTTCCAGCTCCTCGTCGGAAAGCTCTACCTTTATGATGCGCTCATCGGCATCAATAGTGATGGTGTCTCCATCTTCGATCAGGGCGATCGGTCCGCCGACCTGCGCCTCCGGCGTTACGTGCCCAATTACAAAACCGTGGCTCCCGCCCGAAAAGCGCCCGTCGGTAATAAGCGCCACCTCTTTACCGAGTCCCGCTCCCATGATAGCCGCCGTAATTGAGAGCATCTCGCGCATCCCGGGTCCCCCCCTGGGTCCCTCATACCGTATAACGACAACATCCCCTTTCTGTACTTTTCCATCCTGGATGGCTTTCAGGCTCTCCTCTTCCGAATTATAGACCCGGGCCGTTCCGGTGAACTTGGTCCCCTCTTTACCCGTAATTTTGGCTACTGCACCCTCCGGAGCCAAATTGCCGTACAAGACCTGCAGGTGTCCCGTCTCCTTTATCGGGTTCTCTACCGGTGCAATGATGTTTTGCTCTTCAAACAAACCGGGTACATCGGCCACATTCTCTTCCAGGGTCTTGCCGGTAACCGTGAGGCAATCTCCCTGCAGAAATCCCTCTTTCAGCAACAGTTTCTGCACTGCCGGGACGCCCCCCACATTATAAAGGTCTTCCATCATATATTTGCCGCTGGGTTTGAGATCGGCCAGAAAAGGCGTGCGGTTGCTGATCTCCTGGAAGTCATCAATGCTGAAAGGGACTTCGGCCGACCGCGCAATCGCCAGCAGGTGCATCACCGCATTCGTCGACCCGCCGAGTGCCACCGTAATCGTGACCGCATTCTCCAGAGCTCTTCGGGTGATGATATCCCGCGGCTTGATGTCTTCTTCCAGCAGGTGCAGGATAGCCTCTCCCGCCTTCCGGCATTCCTCTGTTTTTTGGCGGTGGGTAGCCGGAATAGAAGAACTGAACGGGAGACTCATGCCCATCGTCTCAATCGCCGAGGCCATGGTATTGGCGGTATACATACCCCCGCAGGCCCCTGCGCCGGGACAGGCATGCCGGATAACCTCATTCAGCTCATCCTCATCAATATTGTCGGAAAGATATTCGCCGTAGGATTCAAAGGCTGACACGAGATTGAGATCCTCTCCATTGAGCTTGCCCGGACTGATGGTGCCCCCGTACACCATGATCGAAGGACGGTTCAGGCGGGCCATGGCAATCACCGAGCCAGGCATATTCTTGTCACACCCCACAATCGAGATATTCGCATCATACCACTGGGCCCGCATTACGGTCTCAATGGAGTCGGCAATAATTTCGCGCGACTGCAGAGAGTATTTCATGCCCTCCGTACCCATGGAAATGCCGTCACTCACCCCGATGCTGTGAAATATCAGTCCCACCAGTCCCGCATCCCAGGTGCTCTCGCGGACATGCCTTGCCAGGTCATTAAGGTGCATATTGCAGGGATTCCCCTCCCACCCGGTACTGGCGATGCCCACCTGGGCTTTATCCATATCTTCATCCGTCAATCCCGCACCGTAAAGCATGGCACGTGAGCCCACCTGAGATTGCTGTTGCGTAAGTTGAGAACTGTACTTATTGAGTTTACGGCCCATAAAATCCATTATCTTTATCTGTTTAAAAAACTGTTTCTGGTATTCGGAAATCCAACCCGTATCTCATATGAGGGTTCTTTCTTTGGTTGTAATGAACCTACAGCCGTAACGAAAGGAGTGGGACCTCCTTACCTCACCAAAAATATTCGGGTTGCACAACCGAGGCTAACCATTTCAAATAACGTTTAAAAACTAAAAGAATCCACGAACTAAACAAGAGAAAAAAATAAAAAAAGTTGCTTTTTTATTTGACAACGAATGCTCCTTTTTCTATCATGCATATTCTTAATTGAAAAGACAGCAACCGTTGAATACACAAGTATCACATACATCCGCTACTGCAGCACCTTCCGAAACTTTATTCGGATTGTCCGCGCAGGATTATATTTCATTGATATTCGTTCTCTCGTTGTTCATATCGGCAGCTGTTTCTATCTCTCCTGAAATAGGTTTAATTAGTATTCTACTTATTCTACCTGTTCTAATTTCTGGCATTATTAACCTAATTCTAATTATCAGCTAATAATAGCAGCCAGGGGTTAGAATAAAAGTTCAACTAACAAGTTTACTTCCTTCTGACCTCTGGTGGGAAAAGTATATTTACCAGGTCACATGGCACAAGCAAAAACACAACCAATCGACAGTGCAACAAACAAATCCCAGACACCCGAACCCGCTGTTTTAAACGGCGCGGAACTGCTGATCCGAACCCTTAAAGATATCAGGGTTGATACTATTTTCGGCTATCCGGGCGGGGCGGTACTGCCTATCTACGACGCACTATTTGACGAGCATGATATTAACCATGTGCTGATACGACATGAGCAAGCGGGTGCACATGCCGCTGACGGCTATGCCCGCGCTACCGGCAAGGCCGGAGTGGTACTGGTGACGTCCGGACCGGGCGGCACCAATACGGTCACCGGTATTGCCACCGCCGCGATGGATTCCATTCCCATGGTTGTATTCACGGGACAGGTGCCGACGGAGCTGATCGGCAATGATGCGTTTCAGGAGGCGGATATTGTGGGCATTACCCGTCCCATTACCAAGCACAACTACCTGGTCAAAGACGTCAATAATCTCGAACAGGTGGTCCGGGAGGCCTTTCATGTAGCGACAAGCGGGCGCCCGGGTCCGGTGCTGGTGGATCTTCCCAAGGATATGCTGAATACCGAATGCCGCTACAGCGGACTCAAAAAGATTTCTATCCCCAGCTATAAGCCGACGGAAGAGGGTCATACAACACAAATTTTCAAGGCAGCCCAACTGCTCAGCAAAGCCAAAAAACCGTTGATCTATGCCGGCGGAGGTGCGGTACTGGGAGAAGCCTGGGAAGAACTTACGGCGATGGCCGAACGGTTGAACATCCCCGTTACCACTACGTTAATGGGACTGGGCGGCTTTCCGGAAAGCAAGCCGCAATCGGTGGGCATGCTGGGCATGCACGGCACCTATTATGCGAATATGGCGATGACCGAATGTGATGTATTACTGGCCGTCGGGGCCCGGTTCGATGACCGGGTTACGGGCCGGCTGGATGGTTTTTCTCCCCATTCCAAGAAAATTCATATCGATATCGACCCTTCCAATATCGGCAAAAACGTTGCGGTGGATATTCCCATTGTTGGCGATGTCAAAAAAGTACTGCCGGGCATCGATCGTCAGGCGACAAAACCTGATACTGAGGAGTGGTGGGACACCATCAATACCTGGAAGCGCGAACATCCGCTGAAGGTACCTGAATCGGAAACAACGATTAAACCTCAGCTGATGATCGAACGAATCTCGGAGTTTACCAATGGAGAGGCTATTGTTGTGACGGACGTCGGCCAGCACCAGATGTGGGCGGCGCAGCATTATACCTTTAATTACCCGCGCTCGTTCCTCTCCTCCGGGGGACTGGGAACGATGGGCTACGGGTTCCCGGCGGCCATGGGAGCGGCTTTCGGCTGTCCCGACCGTACGGTGGTCTGTATCACGGGCGACGGCGGCTTCCAAATGACGGCTTATGAACTGGCGACGGCCGTCGAATATGAGGTTCCCCTGAAAATTGCGATCATGAATAATGAATGCCTGGGGATGGTGCGGCAGTGGCAGGAGCTGTTTTTCAACAAGCGCTACAGCCACTCGATCCTGAAGAAAGGGAATCCCGATTTTGTGAAACTGGCCGAAAGCTACGGGGCCGTCGGCCTCCGGGCCACCAACCCCAAAGAAATGGACGAGGTCCTGGAACAGGCGATGGCGATCCATGACCGTCCCGTGGTTATGGATTTCAAGGTTGAAGAACACGAAAATTGTTATCCGATGGTTCCCGCAGGCGCCGCATTAAACGAAATGGTCGAGGGCGACGAGTAAATAATGAAACAGACAAACAATGTGACGAAGGAAAAAACAGGTGAAAAACACACGCTCTCGGTACTGGTCAGCTATAACTTAAACGCCCTTTCCCGCATTATCGGCATTTTTAGCGGCAAAGGGTTCGAAATCGACAGTATCAGTTTTGGGTCAGGCAAAAAATCAGACCTGGCCCGTATCACCATCACAACGCACGGCGATGTACAGATTATTGAGCAGATCACCAAACAGCTCAACAAGATTATTGACGTCGTGAAAGTCAATGACCTGACCTACGACAGCTTCGTGGATCGGGAACTGGCCCTCATCAAAGTGACCGCCACCCGATCCAGCCGGTCGGAAATCATGCAGATAGCCCAGGTTTTCCGGGCCAAAGTCATTGATATCAGCCCGGAGAAACTGACGATTGAAGTGACCGGTAACCGTGATAAAGTTAATGCCTTTATCGGTATGCTCTATCCTTTTGGAGTGGACGAAGTAGCGCGGACCGGGAGTGTAGCGCTCAAAAGAGAATTTGACGGAAATGTATAATATATTCTGGAAGAAATAGAATTAAACTCATAAATCATTAAACGAAGAAGTAGACATGAAAGCTAAAACGTATTATAACGACGATGCCGACCTTAACTATCTAAGCGATAAAACGGTTGCCATCATTGGGTATGGTAGTCAGGGACACGCACATGCTCTGAATCTCAAAGAAAGTGGCATTGATGTCGTCGTGGGACTTCGGGACGGCAGTTCCTCGCGCGAAGATGCCCAAAAAGCCGGCCTGAAGGTATTGCCAACGGCGGAAGCGGCCGAAGCCGGCGATATCGTCATGATTTTAATCCCCGACCAACACCAGGCTGATGTCTATAAAAAAGAAATTCAACCGCATTTAACGGAAGGCAACGTACTGGCCTTTGCCCATGGCTTTAACATTCATTTCGGACAAATAGAGCCCGATCCCGATGTAGACGTATTTATGGTTGCCCCCAAAAGCCCGGGCCATCTGGTGCGCCGCGTGTATCAAAAAGGCTCCGGTGTGCCCTGCCTGATCGCTATCGAGCAGGATTACACGGGAACAGCCAGGGAAACCGCCCTGGCGTATGCCAAGGCACTCGGCGGAACCCGGGCCGGCGTACTTGAAACGACCTTTGAAGAAGAAACCGAGACCGACCTTTTCGGGGAGCAGGCCGTGCTTTGCGGCGGTGCATCCGAGTTGGTCAAACAGGGATTTGAAGTTCTTGTAGAAGCCGGCTATCAGCCCGAAATCGCCTACTTTGAGTGTCTCCACGAGCTGAAGCTGATTGTAGACCTGATGTACGAGGGCGGCATTGAACGCATGTATTACTCGGTCAGCGACACGGCCGAGTACGGGGGACTTACCCGGGGGACCAGGATAGTCGACTCTTCGACAAAAGAGCGTATGAAAGCACTTCTCAAAGAAGTGCAGGACCATACGTTTGCCAACGAATGGATCCAGGAAAACAAGGACGGGCTTCCCAGGCTTAAATCGCTGCGCAGTGATCTGAGCAAACATAAAATTGAAACCGTAGGCAGGGAACTCCGCTCCATGATGGACTGGATTGACAAAGACAATGAAGAAGTCGCAGAAACAGCAGCTGAATAATGAACAAATCAATCAACATATTTGATACCACGCTCCGGGATGGAACCCAGGGCGAAAAAGTGGCTTTTTCTGCAGAAGATAAGCTGCGGATCGCCCGGCAGCTGGATGACTTCGGCATTGATTATATCGAAGGCGGATGGCCGGGCTCCAATCCCCGTGATATGGAATTTTTCAAACTGGCGGCCGATGCCTCGTTCGAGCATGCCAGGATTGTGGCTTTCGGCAGTACCTGCCGGGCGGGGTCGTCACCGGGGGAGGACCGAAACCTCCAGTTACTGGTTGAAGCGGGCACTTCTGTCGTCTGTATTTTCGGCAAGAGCTGGTTACTTCATGTTGAAAAAGCACTGCAAATTACAGCGGAACAGAATATTGACATCATTCGCGATTCCGTCGACTTCCTCAAACAGCACGGCAAGGAAGTTATCTATGATGCCGAGCATTTTTTTGACGGCTATAAATCGGATCCCGGGTACGCGCTCTCCACGCTCAAGGCAGCGGAAGAGGCCGGTGCCGATACGGTCGTTTTATGTGATACCAACGGGGGGACCCTGCCGTACGAGGTATCCGAAATTGTGGCTGAAGTACGCAGACAGGTTGACATTCCGGTGGGTATCCACGCCCACAACGACTGCGAGCTGGGGGTGGCCAATGCCATGGCCGCCGTACGAAGCGGGTGCAATCATGTACAGGGAACTGTTAATGGCTATGGCGAGCGGTGTGGCAATACCAATCTCTGCTCGCTGATTCCGAACCTTCAGCTCAAACAAAATTATGAATGCATCCCTGATGAAAAAATGGAAGAATTGACGGCCCTTTCGCGATTTGTAAGCGAGCTGGCCAATCTGAATCCTGATATCCGTCAACCGTATGTGGGACGCAGTGCCTTTGCCCACAAGGGCGGCATCCACGTCAGCGCGGTGATGAAGAATGAGGATACCTACGAGCACGTTCGTCCAGACCGGGTGGGCAACAGCCGGCGGGTACTGGTATCGGACCTGTCCGGCCGAAGCAATGTCAGCTATAAAGCCGAGCAGCTGGGCATCAAACTGGACAAGTACGGTGAGAACGTATCTGAAATCGTACAAAAGCTTAAAGAGCTGGAGAACCAAGGCTATCAGTTTGAAGCGGCTGAAGCTTCATTCGAGCTTCTGGTCAAACGGATGACGGGCGTATGGGAAGAGTTCTTCAAGCTGGAAGGATTCCGTATCATTGTGGAAAAAAACGTTTCCGGCAGCTCGCGCACGGAGGCTACCCTGCGTATCAAAGTCAACGACCAGGTGGAACACTGTGCGGCCGAAGGCAACGGACCGGTCCACGCTCTGGATAAAGCACTGCGGAAAGCCCTGCACAAATTCTACCCGGAAATAAGCAATATGCATCTGAACGACTACAAGGTGAGGGTACTGAATGAAAAAGACGGTACCGGTGCGGATGTGCGCGTACTTATCGACTCGGCTGAGCACGGGAAAAGCTGGGGCACGGTGGGCGTATCTCACAACATCATTGATGCCAGCTGGCAGGCTCTTACGGACAGCTTTGGCTATTACCTGGCCCAGAAACAGAAAAGCATACAACAAAAAGAAGCCATTTAATTCATGATTGGAAATATGAATATCCTGCATACAGCACCAAATATACTACACTGTTATGTTATGACAGCAGAACGAATAACAGTTTTACGTCGCCTGCAACCTTGCACTATTGTGAGAATTTAACTTTCAATATCTTTAACTCCACCACTATGGAAAACCAAATTAAAATTTTTGATACGACACTTCGAGATGGAGAACAGTCTCCGGGATTTAGCATGAACCAGGATGAAAAACTGCGGCTTGCCCTCCAGCTTGAACGTCTAAAGGCGGATGTTATCGAAGCCGGTTTTCCCATTGCATCGGAAGGAGACTTCAAAACGGTTAGAAAAATAAGCCAGCAGATCAAGGAAAGTACCGTCGCTGCGCTCTGCCGGACGACCACCAGGGATATCGACCGGGCAGCAGAAGCTGTTGAACCGGCAGCCAGGCCTCGAATCCACACGTTTATTGCTACATCGGACATTCACATGGAGTATAAACTGAAAAAAAACAGGGAGCAGGTCCTGCAGTCTGCGGTATCAGCCGTGGAATATGCCGGCAAATTCTGTGATGAAGTGGAATTTTCGGCCGAGGACGCCTCACGCAGTGATCCTGAATTCCTGTACGAGGTTTTTACGGCCGTGATTAATGCGGGGGCCAGGGTCATCAACGTGCCCGATACCGTGGGGTATGCCCTGCCCTGGGAATTCGGAGAGCTGATCCGAAGTATCCGCGAAAATGTGCCCAATATTGAACAGGCCACCCTGAGTGTGCACTGCCACAATGACTTGGGAGTAGCCGTCGCCAATTCGCTTATGGCCGTGCGTAATGGCGCACAACAGATTGAATGTACCATCAATGGCATCGGGGAACGGGCAGGCAACGCTTCGCTCGAAGAAATTGTTATGGCGATGGCAACCCGAAAGAATAACATGGGCAAATATACGAATATTGCGACGGATCAGCTGATGCCTACAAGCAAACTCCTCACGGAGATCACCGGAAACAAGGTACAGCTGAACAAGGCCATCGTCGGTGAGAATGCGTTTGCTCATGAAGCCGGCATTCACCAGCACGGCGTCCTGAACAACCCGATGACCTATGAAATTATGACCCCGGAATCCGTGGGCTTAACCGGCAACAAGATTGTGCTCGGTAAACACTCGGGCCGCTTTGCACTCAATAAAAAGCTCCAGAAACTGGGATATTCTCTCGGCAAGGATGAATTGAACCAGGTCTACCTGAAGTTCACTAATCTTGCCGATGAGAAAAAAATCGTTGACGAGCAGGAACTGCTGGCACTGGTCAGTGAAACACTGCCCCAGCAGAAGGTTTCGGGTGATACGACGATGACCAGTTAACTCTCACTTACTTAATTTCAAATACTCTTAAAAGATCAGAATTATGGGAATGACCCTCACCGAAAAAATATTAGCAAACCACAGTGGTGCTTCCTCCGTGGAACCCGGCGAAAGTGTCTGGGTAGACGTAGATGTACTGATGACCCATGATGTTTGCGGTCCCCCGTCAATCGGTATTTTTAAAAATCAGTTTGGCGAAGATGCCCGCGTATGGGATAAAGAAAAACTTGTCATCATTCCGGACCACTACATCTTCACCAAAGATAAATACGCCAACCGCAATGTGGATATCCTTCGGGCTTTTGCTGCGGACCAGGACCTCCCCTATTTTTATGATGTCGGTTCCGAGGATTACAAGGGTGTTTGCCACATCGCTCTGCCGGAAGAAGGATTTACGCGGCCGGGCGAAGTGCTTTTTGGTACGGATTCCCATACCTGTACGGCCGGAGCATTCGGACAGTTTGCCACCGGCATCGGGAATACGGACGCCGCTTTTATCATGGGAACCGGCCAGCTCTGGGTCAAAGTGCCCGAAACGATGCGTTTTGATTTTGAAGGCACTTCTATGCCGCCCTATATTATGGCTAAAGATATCATTCTGAAAATTATCGGCGATATCGGTGTTGACGGCGCCACCTACCGCACCATGGAGTTTGGCGGTCCCGGCATCAGCGTCATGTCCATGGAAGACCGGATGACCCTCACGAATATGGTCATTGAAGCGGGAGGCAAGAACGGGGTCGTCGAACCGGATGCCAAAACGGAAGCGTATGTTCGACAGCGCACCGACAAGGATTTTGAACCCGTCTACAGCGATCCGGATGCAACCTACCACAGCAGATACCAGTACAATCTCGAAGACATGGTACCGATGGTCGCAAAGCCCCACAGCCCGGATAACAAAGCCACGGCCCTGGAGCTGGAGGGCACGGAGCTCGATCGCGCCTATATCGGCTCGTGCACGGGGGGTAAATTGTCTGACTTTGAAGCGGCGGCAGAAATTATTGCCGGTAACGACCTTAAGCTTGACACCTATATTGTACCCGCCACGACCGAAATTGCAGAGGGACTTGAAACGCATACCCTGAACGGCAAACCGCTGATTGATATTTTCAGAGAAGCGGGCTGTAAAATCGGACAGGCGTCCTGCGCGGCCTGCCTGGGCGGACCCTCCGATACGTTCGGACGGCTCAACAACCAGGAGGTTTGTATCTCTACAACCAACCGCAACTATCCGGGACGCATGGGCTCCAAAGAATCGCAGGTGTATCTTGCTTCCCCGTATACCGTGGCGGCATCGGCCGTAACCGGAAAGATTACGGACCCGCGTGTCTTTATACAGCAAACCGTTATATAGTATACAGATCGAATCACCAATCAATATTATTTCTTCATAATTTATTATGGCTAATCAGCAGCAAATTATTACAGGAAAAGCGTTTGTGCTCGGTAAAAATATCGACACCGACCAGATTATTCCCGCGGAACATCTCGTATACAGTTTAGACGACCCGGAAGAGCGAAAGTTTTACGGCCGTTATGCCTTATCGGGCGTGCCGGATGCCGAATCGGGGCTCCCCCAGGGAAACATCCCGCTGGTCGAGAAAGACCGGTTCGAAAGTGAGTTTAATATTATTGTGGGGGGACCTAATTTCGGGTGCGGGTCGTCCCGCGAGCATGCCCCGGCCTCCCTGGATATCGCCGGCGTGCAGGCCATCATCGCCCCCACCTTCGCACGCATATTTTACCGCAACTCGGTAGACGGCGGCTTTGTCATTCCCTATGAAAGTCTCAAGGACCTGAGCAAGGAAGTACACACCGGCGACGAGCTGGAAATCCATCCCCAGGAGCGGGTGGTTAAAAATATCACCCAAAACGAAACCTATGACATTCGTCCCCTGGGCAGCGTTGCAGATATTGTAAATGCCGGCGGGATTTTTGAATTCGCACGAAAAGAGGGGATGATTCCATGTCAATAACCAAAGAAATTGCAGTACTACCCGGCGACGGTATCGGACCGGAAGTGACCTCAGTGGCCGTCAAGATTTTACGAGCTGTCTGCGAGCGTCACGATTACACATTGAAAACGGAGAACTACGAGGTCGGCGGAGCCAGCATTGACCGCTTCGGACGTCCCCTTACCCGGGAGGCCCTGGAGGCCTGTAAAAAAGCCGATGCCGTCTTGCTGGGCGCCGTGGGCGGCTCCCAGTGGGATGACCAGCCCAAGGACAAGCGTCCCGAAGCAGCGCTCCTGGGCTTGCGCAAGGAACTGGGCCTCTACGCCAACCTGCGTCCCATAAAAACCTACGAATCGCTTATTCACGCCTCTCCCCTGAAAGAGGAGATCATACGGGACGTGGACATTATGATTGTCCGCGAACTGACCGGCGGCATCTATTTCGGCCGACCCCGCCTGATCGAAAAAACCGAAACCGGCGAGCGCGGCGTGGACACCCTGATTTACACCACCGAAGAAGTTGAACGGATCGTTCATACCGCTTTTGAAACGGCCGCCGTCCGCAATCGCAAGGTCACTTCTGTCGATAAGGCGAATGTGCTCGACTCCTCGCGGCTGTGGCGGCGCACGGTGACGGAGTCGGCCAAGCAGTGGCCCGAAATAACCCTCGAGCACATGCTGGTCGACAACTGCGCCATGCAGCTGGTGCGGTATCCCAGTCAGTTTGACGTGATCGTGACCGGCAATATGTTCGGCGATATTTTGAGCGACGAAGCCTCCATGATCACCGGTTCCATCGGTATGCTTCCCTCCGCCAGCCTTGGAGAAGAGCACGCCATGTACGAACCCGTGCACGGTTCGGCGCCCGACATAGCCGGGGAAAACAAAGCGAATCCCCTGGCAACCATCGCTTCCGTGGCGCTTATGTGCCGGTATTCCCTGGATATGCCCGAGGCCGCACGGGAAATTGAAGAAGCCATTGAAACCACCTTAAACGACGGGTTCCGAACCGGCGATATTTCGACCGACCCCTCCAAAGAATATGTGGTCGATACCTCAGAGATGGGCAGCGCCGTCCTGAAGCACCTCAATCCCAATTTACAGCCGGGTACGCTGCTGTAGGTAGCTGGGTATTTGACCGTAGGGTATCGGGATCCGGTTCCGGAGAATATAACAGGTATAACAAAGACGAATATGCCAGGATTCAGAACCCTGGCATATCTGTTTTGCGAGAAATACGGGCTAAATGGGATACTACCAATTTTAAAACAAAGATCATGGCTCATAATAAGAGCGCAAAAAGTTATACACTCCTTACGACCGCCGTGGTCGCTATCGCTTATATTATTTGTCTTCAACCTGCCCTCCCCGCTCAGGCACAAAACCTTTCCGTCAGTGACAACGACCGGTATTTGGTCAAGGAAGACGGCTCTCCTTTTTTTTGGCTGGGGGATACGGCATGGGAGCTTTTCCACCGGCTTGATCGCGAAGAAGCTACCCGGTATCTGGAAAACAGGGCAGCAAAAGGCTTTACCGTTATCCAGGCGGTCGTGTTAGCCGAGCTTGACGGGCTCGCCACCCCCAATCCCTATGGAAATATCCCGCTGGCTGACCACGATCCCACTCAACCGAACGAATCCTATTTCGAACATGTCGACTTTATCGTTGACAAGGCGGAAGCGTTGGGACTCTATATCGGGATGCTTCCGACCTGGGGAGATAAGTTTAACAGGAAATGGGGCGAAGGACCTGAAATTTTCACTCCGCCGAACGCCCGGGATTTTGGCGCTTTCCTGGGCAGGCGGTACAAAGACGATCCGATCATCTGGATTATGGGAGGCGACCGCAATCCCGAAACAGAGCAGCATCATGAGATCATCCACGCTATGGCCCAGGGCATTCAACAGGGTGATGATGGTACCCATCTCATGACGTATCACCCGCAGGGAGGGAGTAATTCAAGCCAATGGTTTCATGATGCCGAATGGCTGGACTTCAATATGTTCCAGTCGGGACACGGAAAGGTCGACAACAAAAATTACAGGATGACGCTTTCCAATTATCAGAAATCCCCGGTGAAGCCTGCGCTGGACGGCGAACCGTGCTATGAAGATCATCCCGTTTCCTGGGATCCCGAAAATGGCTGGTTTCATGCTTTTGATGTACGTCAGGCAGCCTATTGGTCGATGCTGACCGGGGCCTTGGGACATACCTACGGCAACCACAACATTTGGCAAATGTGGGAGTCCGGCCGAGAACCGGTATCTTCGGCCCGCACTCCGTGGTATGAAGCAATGGACTATCCCGGGGCTTTTCAGATGAAACACCTTCGGACCCTTTTTACGTCCAGGCCATTTAACAAACTCATTCCAGACCAGGAACTTATAGCAAAAGATCCATTACAGGGCGCTGCTCCCGCCCGCGCAGCGAGCGCCCGGGACAACAGCTTCGCCCTAATTTATGTCCCACACGGACAAAGCCTGGATATAGATCTCTCGATGTTTGACAACCATATTGTTAAAGCCTCGTGGTTTAATCCCCGGATGGGTAAAAGCATACACTTGAAATCATTTAAAGCCCAGCAAGTTCACTCTTTTGATCCCCCTGCGGACCCCAGGCGAGGCAACGACTGGGTGCTCGTTATCGATAAAGAAGAGGTTGAATATCCCCCTGTCCGTTGAGGAGAAGATATCCGGTTGAGGTGGTTTGTTATTTTGGAAGGGGTCATCCAGCATCCGAAAAGGCTGACTGACTGAGTCCTTCAATTCCACGACTCCACCAGCAGCTCTTCCTTCTCCTCTTTCTCCGCCCACCGGTCCGCCTCGGGCATGGGATCGGTAGTCTGATCAATGTGATAGTCGATCCACTGCTCGGAGAGCCGGTCGTTCAAATCTATATAGTGCTCCCACTCCAGGGGTACTTCGTCATCGGGATAGATAGCCTCTACCGGGCACTCCGGTACACAGGCGTCACAATCGATGCACTCAAAGGGATCTATTACCAAAAAGTTGGGTCCCTCACGAAATGCGTCAACCGGGCAGACAGATGCGCAATGAGTGTATTTACAATTAATGCATGGTTCAGCAACTACATACGCCATCGTTAGATTTTATTTATTAGTCGAATTAAAGTTAGAATTATTATTTAAAGGGCTTAAAAAAACCAATCCGTTTTCCCGAACGTCGTCATTTTCAGGATTTCCTTTCATTAGCAATATAGGTATAGGTATAGGTATAGGTATAGGTATAGGTATAGGTATAGGTATAGGTATAGGTATAGGTATTCCGGAGATTCATTGACAGGCTCAGAATGACAAGCTTTTATAATTTTTCATAGCTTTCTATTGGTACTGTGTGTATACGCACCATTGAATATCATGCCTCAATTTCTTCTATGGCTGATGCACCCAGGGCGTCGGTTACGACCTCCTCGCCTACAATCTCAGCGGTCCTCTGATAGGCTTCCTTTATCGATCCCTTCCGAAAAAAACTCAGCACATCAGAATCGATGACCTCATACCAGAGCCGCTTTCGCGTTTCAAACCGGGAATAATGCCGCGACATCGGCTTCCTCAGCTTCTGCATGAAGTCCAGGAAATCTCCGTACTCGGGACCAAATTCCTTCTCGAAGCGCTGGCGCAGCCGCACCGACAGAGCCGGGGCCGCACCGCTGGTCGATATGGAAATGGTCAGCGGGCCGCGCTTTACGATAGAACCAAAGGCAAAGTTGGCATGAGGGATATCATCCATTACATTCACGAGGATGCCCCGCTCCCTGGCTTCCTGGTATACTTTTTTGTTCACGTCGCCTTCATATTCGGCCACGATAGCCATGAAAGCTCCCTCCAGGTCGCCCTGCTTATAAGTGCGCGGGATCCACTTGAAGCGGTTTTCACCTGTCCAACGCCGCATTTTATCGGTTAAATGGGGACTGATAACCGTGAGCTTTGCATTTCGCTCTAACAGCTGTTCCACCTTGCCCTCGGCCTCGCGGTCGCCCCCGACCACGACGGTCCGGCGTTCATCCAAACGCCGTAAATAAATTGGAAACATGTCCATCTTACTGCCCATTGCCATTAAAATTTTTCTTCGTTCCGTTGCCGTTTTTCTGTGCAGGGAGATGAATGCCGCATTCTGTTTTCTCTAATCCTTTCCAGCGCCCTGCCCGCTCATCCTCCGCGTCGTTATCCACCGTCTGGGTACACGGGATACATCCGATGCTCGGATACCCCTCGTCGTGCAGTGGATTATAGGGAAGCCCTTTGCCCCGGATATAATTCCACACTTCCTTGCCCGTCCAGTTCGCCAGGGGATTGATTTTCACCACCTTGTTTTCCGGATCCCATTCGACAAACTGGGTATTCTTTCGGTCCTCGGACTGGCTTCTGCGCAGCCCGGTGATCCAGGCCTTTTTGTCGGAAAGATAATTGCGCAGCGGAAGGACCTTCCTGAGGTGGCAGCAGCGGTTGGGATTCGTTTCCCATAGCTTTTCTCCATATTTTTCAGCTTGTTCCTCCACCGAAAGACCCGATGTGACCCTGGTGATCTCAAGATCAAAGCGTTTTTCGACCCGATCTTTCAACTCGTAGGTTTCATTAAATAACAAGTGAGTGTCCAGATAGAAAATGGGAATATTGATCCCAAGCTCCCACAGGCGATAAATCAAAAACATTCCTGAGGGACCAAAACCGGTGCCCAGCACCATATCGGTCCCGAAGGTGTGGTATCCCCAGAACAGCACCTGGCTGGGACCCGCTACTTCGAATTGCCTGTTGAGGCTATCCAGAAATTCCTTTGACAACTTCTGATTGGGAATGATTTCTTCTTTAAGCTCATGCATTGTTAAAATATTTTAACCAGCAAATTGCGCTCGGGGTCTGGAATTTGAAATAGTTTCCTGTTGGACACTTTCTCCGGTCTTGCTATTAAACCAGGCCAGCTCACTGCTTTTGGCCGCCAGCTCTCCAATCACGATGGTCGCCGGTGGTGACAGCGATTCGGCCTCTTCGGCAATGGTCTCCAGCGTTCCCAGTACCGTTTGTTGAGACGGGTAGGTCGCCTGCTGAATAACACTGACCGGGGTATCCGATGGACGCCCGAGCCGCGTGAGCGTCTCAGCTATCTTCGGAAGACTTTTCACTCCCATAAGTATGACCAGCGTATCGGCATTAACCAGGTGCTCCCAGTTGGCAAAAGTATCGGCATTTCTGACCGTATGGCCGGTAACGACCGTAAACGACCGGGCCACCTTGCGATGGGTTACCGGAATGCCGGCGAAAGCGGGAGCGGCCAGTGCGCTGCTTATGCCGGGCACGACTTCGAATGAAATATTTGCGGCCTTCAGCGCTTCACACTCTTCGCCTCCCCGCCCGAAGACAAAGGGATCCCCTCCTTTCAGTCGGGCAACAACCTTTCCCTCGCGGGCTTTGGCGACAAGGATACGATTAATTTGCGACTGAGAGACGGAAGGCTTGTCGGGACGCTTACCCACATACAGGTGTTCCGACCGGTCTGAGGTCATCGCCAGGAGTTCGGGATTGGCCAGGCGGTCGTACACAATGACGTCTGCCTTTTTCAGAACCCCTGCCCCCTTCACCGTAATCAAATCGGGATCGCCCGGACCCGCTCCCACAAGATAAACTTTGCCGTGGGTATGGTATGTTTGAGTGCTCATAATAGTTTTCAATGATGGTTATACAGAGACTGCTTCGGTTTCTTCCACGTCAACCCGGCTCCAAAAGTCACTAAAAGACTCGCCATTCATCCGGTTTTTGCTAAAGTGTTCCAGCAGAGGCGTGACTTCCTCAACCAGGTTTTCGCGTTCCACCAGGTCTTTATATTTTCTGTTCAGCCGTGTACCCGAAGGATCTCCACCAATAAAGATGGTATATTTGTCGAGGGAACGACCAACAAATCCTATGTCGGCCACATAGGGACGGGAACAGCCGTTCGGACAGCCCGTCATGCGGACGGACAGTTTCTCATCTTCGAGTCCGAGGCCGTGCAGCACATCATCCAGAT
>NZ_JBEPWZ010000032.1:0-19835 GCF_041642155.1 Fodinibius sp. | reverse complement strand
ATTGCGGGTTGACCTATTTTTTTGAGGATTATTTTCTAAGGCACTTGCAAATAAACCGGCGGGCATAGAGACCACACTCAGACCTGCCATCAGGTTACAGGATATTTGTATGAATAGAAGCCTTTGCAAATCCCACTATGTCACGCTGAACCCATGACAGTAGTCTGGAAATTAATTACTCACCCCGGATTATACATCACCTGTAACAATTTTATATATTGGTAACAGAGGTATTCAAAATAATATCACACAAATTATGAGCAAGCGCCGCCGACACGTTCCCTTTGATCCCTACTACTTTGAGAAGCAAAAAAAGGAGGGAAAAAGGTTGTCCATACAGGATACCTTCAGCGAAATACATCACAAGAATCATTGGAAAGGGGAGGAATCCCTGTCCGGCGGTGGTTCGAGTCGCGAGCAAACAGACATTCTTATTGCGAAGCTGCCGGAAATTCTTCGGGAATTTAATATTGACTCTATGCTCGACCTGCCGTGTGGCGATTTCAGCTGGATGAAGCATCTGGATTTACCGCCCGAAACATTTTATATAGGGGCGGATATTGTGCCGGAGCTTATCGCTGATAATGAGGAGAAATACGCCGGTGCCCAGCGCCGGTTTACCACGCTGGATATTACCTCAGACCCACTGCCTGAAGTGGACCTCTTGTTCTGCCGCGATTGCCTGGTCCATCTTTCTCTTGCCGATATTCACCGGGCGTTGGCCAATATCCGGTCCCACGAGATTTCCTACCTGTTCACCACCACTTTTCCTCTGTGTGAATCAAATGAAGATATCACGACCGGCGACTGGCGGCCGCTGAACCTGGAGGTCGAACCCTTTAATCTGCCGGAACCTACCCTTGTAATCAGCGAAGAGTGTACGGAGGGGGAGGGTCGCTACCAGGATAAAAGCATGGCGCTGTGGGAGACGTCAAACCTGCCATAAAGTATTAGACAAAAAATTACAGGATATAATATTATTCAGATTGCGCGGGCAATATACTTTGCAAAGAAACCGTCTGGTGAATACGCTGCCTCCTCAATACTGAAATTACACCGCTCGATCATGGGCTCTAAAAGCCAGGTGAATGTCGAGTGTTCCTCGCGAATGTGTTCTTCGATGTCGGCCCGGCCCCCATGTCCACGACCAGCGACTGCCGGGTTAGCCCCATTTCCTTGAGGAGGTTCAACTCGCGGGTGGCCTCGGCGTCCTCTTTCCTGTCATATTTTGTTACATGATCGGCATCGAGATTCTCCCTGCCGGCACTATTCATCTCATCAAGTAGCCAGCCGGGATGTTGCGAAGTAGCATCTTCTCCTGGCATTATCCCACCCCCTGCAATTTCAGTCTCGGTCCCCGATTATCTGAACTAAATAAAATCATACCATGAAATACCGTGTGTTAAGTTTTAAATAAAATCAGGGATAATCTTGGTCAAACCTTATCAGGACCCGCGCATCACCGGCAGGCCAAGAACATGAATGTAACAACAAAATGTACTACAGAAATTTATTAACCCAAAATCACCATGCGAGGGCGAGGAACGCCTGTTAATGTGCAGATTTTGTTTAGGAATAAAATATAAATGGGATTACTACTTGGAAGAGGAAGAAGAAAATCACAGAATACTCCTTTTAAAAGGGAAGCGTTACCGTTCAGATGATGGTCAACGTAACTCACTCGGTGGCATGCCATACTGCTCGCGAAAAGCATGGGTGAGATGTGGAAGTTTCGCCCTGCGCAAGGCTTTATCTGGCTAAATTTCTTAGGTTATGCCTGGAATTTGCAAATAAGCGGACAGAAGGCTTTGAAAAACCAGTCCCGAAGCATCGGGAAATATCAACCCCTGAGCGCATTCAAAACCATCCCGTATAAAGCATAGGTGAGAATGTTGAAGGCACGAAAATGCAGGGATTGGCCAAAAGAACAGTTCTACAAAACTTTCGGATATCATGTTGATTTTGCATAGCGACTTATGGATTATAGATTACAAGATGACTATGAAAAACGGTGGAAGCTGTGATGTTGCGTTTGCCGAAGAATTTTATGAATACTTTTATTGCTTTAGAACGTGATCCCTTAACCACATTCAGGATGAGATCCCGGTTTTCAAAGCTACCTGCAAGCGAAGGGATATTACGGCTAATACCCGTTACTGTTAATGGAATCACCATTCATTCGAGTTGAAGATTATGCGCCATTTATACCTTTACCCTGTCTTTATTTGGTTGGGAGCCGCCGGCCTGTTCACGCTGCCGGCACAGGCCCAAACCGGCAACCCAGTGACCCTCGAGGAGAGCGTAAAAATGGGACTGGAGCACAGCTACCGGTTGCGGGCCGCCGGGGCGGATGCGGAGGGAGCCGAGGCCGCAGTTCGCCAAAGCCGTTCCAGTCGCCTGCCCAGGATCCAGGGTCAGGCCAGCTACATGCGGCTGAGCGACAATATTCCGGAAGTAGATTATGAGATTCCGGGAATGGATACGACGTATACTCTTCTCCCGGTTGAACTGGATCGGTTTCACACAGAGTTGAGCGTCGAACAGCTGCTCTTTGGCGGGGGACGTCTGAACAAGCGGATCGAAGCCGCCGGACACCAGGCCGAGGCGGCGGGACTGATGGAGAAGCAGGAACGGGTGGAAGTGGCGTTTCAGATCCGGGAGGCCTACTGGAATCTGTACCGCGCGCAGGCTGCCCACGAGGTCCTCGAGTCGGCGCTGGAGCGGGTGGATACCCACCTTCGGAATGTGCGAAACCGGGTGGAGGAGGGGGCGGCCCTGCGGACGGAGCTGCTGAATGCGAAAACCCGCCGCGCTGAGGTGCTCCTGGATCAGGTGGAAAGCCGGAGTCGGGTGGAGGTGGCGCGGCTCGAACTGAACCGGTTGCTGGGACTTCCGGAGGATGCACAAACCGAGCCTGCCGCCCCGGATGAACCCGGCGCATCGCCTCCCGGGGGGACGGAGCTGGAGGGGCGTGCTCCCGAACAGCGTCCGGACCTGCAGGCGCTCTCGGAGCGGGTCGGGGCCCGCGAGGCGGAGGTCAGCGCCGTTCAGGGCGAGTGGTTTCCACAGGTCAGCCTTGTGGGTCGGTATGTCTATGCGCGGCCCAACCAGTATTTTTTTGCCGAGCAGGATCAGTTCAGGGGGACCTGGGAGGCGGGGGTCAGGCTGCAGTGGAATATATGGTCTGGGGGACAACGGACCGCGGAGGCCAGCCAGGCTCGGGCACAGCTGCGCAAGGCGGAGGTGCAGCTGGCTGACAGGAGGGAGCAGGCCCGCGTGGAGATTTCGCGGCAGCAACTGGAACTGGAACGGTCCGCGGAGGCAATCGAGGTGGCGGCCAGCAGCGTGGATGCCGCAAAAGAGGCCTTTCGGTCGGCCCGCCGGGAGTATGAGGAGGGCGTAGCGCTGTCGGAGCAGGTGCTGGATGCCGAGCACGCCTACCGGAAGGCACAGGCCCGCCATGCCGAAGCCGTCGCTGACTATGAGATCGCCTATGCTTCGGTGCTGAGTGCAAGGGGGGAAATATGGGGGGAGTAATGGGGGAATCCGGCGCCGAGGTGGTATTTGAGACCCGTGGGTTGACAAAGGTATACGATATGGGCGAAGTACAGGTGCACGCGCTGCGCGGCATCGACCTGGAGCTGTACCGGAGCGAACTGGTGGTGCTTCTGGGGGCTTCCGGCAGCGGCAAATCGACGCTGGTCAATATTCTCGGGGGACTCGATACGGCGACGGATGGAGCGGTTTTTTACCGTGACCGGGATCTTACGAAGGCTTCCGAGCGGGAGCTGACCGACTACCGCCGCCATTATGTGGGTTTTATTTTCCAGTTCTATAACCTGATTCCGAGTCTCACGGCGCTGGAAAATGTGGAGATTGTCACGGAGATTGCAAGTGACCCGATGGACCCGCAGGAGGCGCTCGAACTCGTCAAAATGAGCGACCGGGCCGACCATTTTCCTTCGCAGCTTTCGGGGGGTGAGCAGCAGCGCGTGGCTATTGCCCGCGCCATCGCCAAGCGTCCCGCCGTGCTGCTGTGCGACGAACCTACCGGCGCGCTGGACTCGGAGACCGGGGTTATCGTACTGGAGGCGCTGGACAGGGTGAACCGGGAGCTGGGGACGACCACCGTTATTATTACGCATAATGTCGTACAGGGGGATATGGCCGAGCGCATTATCCGGCTTAAAGATGGACAGATAATAGATATCCGGCAGAATGAAGACAAGAAAGCACCCCGTGAATTGAAATGGTAAACGGGGTAACAATGATTTTTATACCGGGAAACATTTACGAATTGCAACACTCGCAAAACATATTATCAGAAATCCATAATTGTAATTGATGAAGACTATTGACCTCAAAATGATACGCGACCTGTGGAATATGCGCGGGCAGGTCATTGCCATTGCCTTTGTGATCATTGCCGGGGTCTCTGTTTATGTAACCATGTCGAGCGTATCCGACACGCTGCAGGGTACGCTGAAAACCTATTACGGGGAGTACGGTTTTGCCGATGGCTTTGCATCGGTCCGCCGCGCGCCCGAAAGCCTGGGGGACCGGCTCCGCAGGGTTGAGGGGGTCAACCAGGTGGAAACCCGGGTAGCTGCCTCGGTCAACCTGGAAATCCCCGGTTTTGATGAGCCGGCGACCGGACAGATCGTGTCGGTTCCGGAAGGAGACCAGCCCCGCCTGAACCGGCTGTTTATCCGTGAGGGACGATTGGTGGAGTCCGGCCGTGAGGGGGAGGTTGTCCTCAATGAAGTGTTTGCAGAGGCCCACAGCCTGGCGCCCGGGGATGATCTGACGGCCATTATCAACGGGCACCGGCGGTCGCTGACGGTGGTGGGCGTCGCTCTTTCGCCGGAATTTCTCTTTCAGGTGCAGCCGGGCAGCCTTTTCCCGGACCCCCGGCGATACGGGGTCATGTGGATGGGACAGCGGGGCCTGTCTGCGGCCTATGATATGGAAGGGGCGTTCAACGATTTGTCCTTTACCCTCGCCCCCGGCGCCAATATAGACAATGTCACAGACCGCATGGATCTCCTGCTGGATCCCTACGGCGGGGAGGGCGCCTATCCCAGGGAGGATCAGGCGTCGCACAACCTGATCAGCGAGGAGCTCAATCAGCTTGCGGCGATGGCTTTTTTACTTCCCATGATCTTCCTCGGGGTGGCCGCTTTCCTGTTGAATATCGTTGTAAGTCGCCTGATTGCCCTTCAGCGCGAACAGATAGCCATCTTGAAAGCCTTCGGCTACAGTGACTGGGCGGTGGCCATGCACTACGTAAAGCTCGTGGTTATCGTTGCCCTGGTCGGAGTCGTGGTCGGTACCGGACTGGGCATCTGGATGGGCGGAGCGATGGCAGAGATGTACCTGCAGTATTATAAATTTCCCTTTCTCGACTATACCCTGCAGTGGCCGGTGGTGCTGACGGCCATCCTGTTGACGGTCGGGGCCTCGCTCGGGGGCGCGTTGAGGTCTATCCGACGCGCCTTGCGGCTTCCTCCCGCCGAAGCGATGAGGCCCGCACCGCCCCCTTCATACCGCATGACCCTCGTTGAGCGCCTCGGCCTTCAGAAGCTGCTGGATCAGCCCACCCGCATCATCCTGCGGAACCTGGAAAGGCAGTGGGTGAAGTCGGCGTTAACGGTGATCGGGATCGCCAGCTCCTGTGCCATCCTGATCATGGGACTCTTTTGGAGCGATGCCTTTGATTACATCATCCAGGTGCAATACGGCATTGCCCAGCGGGAGGATATCACCGTTACATTCAACGAGCCGACCTCCGCATCCGCCGTGTATGAGATCAGCAGTCTGCCGGGCGTACAGCACGCGGAGCCGTTCCGGTCGGTGCCGGTCCGCCTGAAAAGCGGTCATCGCAGCTACGATACGGGGATTGAAGGCATTCCGCCGGAGCCCTACCTGCGGCGCATTATCAATACGGAGCTGCAGCCCATTGCGATTCCCCGGGAAGGCATCGTGCTAACCCAGAATCTTGCCGGGATCCTGAAGGTCCGTCCCGGCGATAAGGTTACGGTGGAGGTAAAAGAGGGGAGACGGTACGAGCGGGAGGTTCCCGTCGTCAGCCTCGCAGAGCAGTACCTGGGACTGGGGGCCTATATGGATCTGCAGTCAGCCAATCGCCTGGCCGGGGGAGGAAGCGCCATTTCGGGCGCCTTTCTTATGATCGATGAACGGTACGAAGATGAGCTGACGCAAACGCTCCAGGACCGGCCGCGGGTGGCGGGCATCGTAGCGCAGGACCGCGCCATCGAATCGTTTATGGAGACATCCGCCGAAAGCATGCTCGCCATGACGTTCATCCTGAGTCTTTTTGCCGGGGTTATTGCGTTGGGCGTGGTATACAACAGCGTTCGTATTTCCCTTTCGGAGCGGGACCGTGAACTGGCCAGTATGCGTGTGCTGGGCTTTACACGGGGGGAGATCGCCTATATCCTGCTGGGAGAGATGGCCCTGCTGGTGCTGCTCTCCATCCCGATGGGGCTGGGAATAGGGGCCCTCCTCAGCAGGTGGGCCGCCCAGTCGCTGCAAACCGAGATGTACCGGATCCCGGTCATCCTGGGGAGTGATACCTTTGCCCTGGCGGCGGCCATCGTACTCATAGCAGCTATCATATCGGCGCTGCTTATGCGTCGCCGGTTAAACAAACTGGATCTGACAGCCGTTTTAAAAACCAGAGAATAGAGATATAGCCTAATGAAGACACCAACTCGCAAGCAAATCATTCTTATTATCGCAGGCATACTCATCGTTGCAGTCGTCGTGTACGGTTTTTTCCCGGGAGCGGTGACGGTAGAAACGGCGACCGTTCAATCGGATTCGCTGCAGGTGACTGTCGAGGAGGAGGGGAAGACGCAAGTCAAAGAGCATTATACGCTCTCTTCACCCGTAACGGCCTATATCCGCCGCATTGATCTAAATGAGGGAGCGTCGGTAGAGGCGGGCGATCCTGTGGCACAGCTGGAGCCGCCCCGGTCAACGATACTGGATTCGCGCAGCCGGGCGGAAGCCGGGGCCCGGGTGGAAGCCGCCGAGGCTTCGCTCGAAGAAGCCGAGACCCGGGCTGAGCAGGCTGCGAGGGAGCGCGATCGGGTAGCGCGGCTGGCCGAAGGCGGATCGGCTACACAGCGCCAGCTCGAAAATGCGCGCGCGGAGGCCGCCCGGGCCACTTCGGCGCTCAATGCTGCCCGCGCCGATCTGGCGTCCGCCCGCGCTGCTCTCCAGTCCACGGGTAGTGCGTCCGGTTCCCAGTCCGCAGCCTACGTGTTGAGAGCGCCGGTATCGGGAAGCGTGCTCACCATCCACCACAAGAGCGAAGGGCCGGTCAATGCAGGGGAACCGCTTATGGAGATCGGGAATACCGACAGCCTCGAAGTGCGGGTGAATCTGCTCTCGGAGGATGCCGTGCGTATTGCCCGGGGCATGCGGGTTGTCCTTGAGCAGTGGGGCGGCGAAATGCCTCTTGAGGCTTCGGTAACCCGCGTTGAGCGCCAGGGCGAGGTAGAGGTCTCCGCCCTCGGGGTGGAGGAGCAGCGCGTGGAGGTTATTGCCGAACTGGAATCCCCTTCCGAAAAATGGAACAGGCTGGGATCCGGCTACCGCGTGCTGGCGCGGTTCATCATCTGGGAGGGTGAGAATGTGCTGCAGGTACCCACGAGCGCTCTCTTCCGGGTGGAAGAGGGATGGGCAGTTTTTGTCGTTCAGGGTGGCGAGGCTGTCCGCCGAACGGTGGAAGTGGGACGTCAGACCGGGCTGTCCGCCCAGGTGCTCGGAGGGCTGTCGGAAGGAGACGAGGTGATTGTGCATCCGGGTTCCGATATTGAGGAGGGCGTGGAAGTCGAGTCCATCTGACGTAGTGCAGGCCGGATCATAAACCGGCGATCATCGCCTGCGGGAGTTCAACTAAACCGCTTTTTCCCGGGCGCCCACCGATAAGATATAGGCGCCGATGACCAGAAGAACCAGCACCCCGTTGCGCAGAAGCGTGAACTCGAGCCCCGATGCAAAGCCCAGGGCGCCGAAGCACCCGCAGTTTTCCACGCTCATTCCCTGGAGGTAAAAATAGGAAAGCACCGAAGAAAAACCCACCAGCATCAGCAGGGCGCCACCGAGCGCCCATTTGAGATATCGTCCCCAAAGCAGAAACACGGCGATGGCCAGCTCGAGGACGGATGTAACGGTAACGATAAGGCTGCTGTACTCGATCAGCCAGTAAAATTCCGTGGCCAACAGCTCCACCAGGTACTGTGCTTCGGATCCGTTGATGAGTTTGCCGATACCCGACGCCAGGAAAACGAGTCCCAATAAAATTCTGACAGTGGTTAACAGGATGCGCTTGTGTTTGGGCTTCATCATTATATAGTGTTACCTTATGGGATGGTTTTGCAACACGGTCTTTTTTCTCAATTTCGTCGTTACCGGAATTTTAAAACCTCTCATTGGCTTCACTCTCGTTGGCTCCATGTGTTGCGTTTGTAAAATCCCGCTGGCGTTGATCTTCCTCTGGCCTTGATCCTGGGTAAACATCCTTATTTTTAGTTTGCAGAAGCCTTCTATGGAATGAATATCTGCTTTTTAATGTAATAGTTATACTGCACAATATAGAAACAATTTTTATGAATATTTTTATATCCGGCGGAACGGGTTTTATCGGCAGTTACCTGCGCATCATGTTGTTGCAAGAGGGGCATCTGCTGACGGTGGTCACGCGGAGTCCTGATGCGTATGAGAGCGAAACGGCCCGGAACCAGCAGTTTGTCTCCTGGGATGACGACCTGGTTGCGGAGATGGAGCAAGCCGATGCGGTGATTAACCTGGCCGGGTCTTCTATTTTTGGCCAGCGATGGAATGAAGAAGTAAAGGAGCGGATCTATTCCAGCCGCATCGAGAGCACCCGGCAACTGGTCCAGGCGATCAGGGCGGCGGAACATCCGCCGGAAGTGATGGTATCGGCATCCGGGGCCAACTACTACGAGGCCAAAGGAGATGAAGTGCTGGACGAATCCGCCGAGGCCGGCGACAATTTTCTTGCCCGCGTGTGTGTGGACTGGGAAAAGGAAGCCCGGAAGGTTACCGAAGCCGGTGTGCGCCTGGCCATCCCGCGCATCGGCGTGGTATTGCAGGAGGATGGGGGAGCCCTCGACCAGATGCTTACGCCGTTCAAACTGTTTGTAGGGGGACCCATTGGCAGCGGGGACCAGTACTTCCCGTGGATTCATATGCACGACCTGTGCCGCGGACTGCTATTTGCTACCCGGGAGACAAGCCTGAAGGGACCCTTTAACTTGAATGCCCCCAATCCCGTTACGATGCGTACCTTTGCTGATGAGCTGGGGGACCAGCTTGATCGTCCTTCCTTGTTCAGGGTCCCCGAATTTGCGCTTCAGCTCGTAATCGGCGAAGCGGCTACCCTTATCACCGAAAGCTTGCGGATGCAGCCCAAAAAACTGCAGCAGCACGGCTTCGAATTCCAGTATGAACACCTTACCGAAGCGCTGGCCGATATTTTATAGAGGCTTTTTTTTATTCCTCCTCCATATAGGGATACGTCCAATCCTTCGCCGGTACGGTCGTTTCCTTGATCGAGCGGACCGACATCCAGCGCATCAGGTTCGCGGCACTGCCTGCCTTGTCGTTGGTCCCTGATTTTCGCGCTCCCCCGAAAGGCTGCTGGTTGACAATGGCCGCCGTCGGTTTGTCATTGATATAGAAATTGCCGGCCGCCTGCCGCAGGTAGTCCGACATCTTCTTCAGAACATGGCGGTCCCGGGCAAAAATAGCCCCGGTAAGCGCATAGGGAGAGGTGGTATCGCAGAGCTCCAGGGTCTCGTCAAACTGATCATCTTCATAGACATAGACCGTGAGTACCGGACCAAAGATCTCTTCTTCCATGGTTTTGAATTTCGGATCATGGGCCAGCACCAGGGTCGGCTCTACAAAATATCCTTCGGAATCGTCATAATCTCCGCCGAACAGAATCTCCCCGTCATCGGAGTCCCTGACGTAGTCGATGTACGAGGTGATGCTGTCAAACGCCTTCTGGTCAATGACCGCCCCCATAAAATTACTGAAGTCCTCGACGTCGCCGTATTTGACATCCTGAACCTCTTCCAGGAAATCATCCCTGAAGTCCGGCCAGATCGATTCCGGTATATACATCCGCGAGGCCGCCGAACATTTCTGTCCCTGGTATTCATAGGCAGCCCGGATAGCGGCGACTACCAGGGCATCGACATCCGCAGAGCTGTGGGCAAAAATAAAATCTTTCCCGCCCGTTTCCCCGACGATCCGGGGATACGTTTTATACTTTTCGATATTTTCGGCAATGCTTTTCCACAGGTACTGGAAGGTATTCGTAGAGCCGGTAAAGTGCAGCCCGGCGAGGAGCTCACTATCAATAACGGGATCTCCCACATCCGCCCCGCGCCCCGGCAGGAAGTTGATGACGCCGTCCGGCATGCCCGCTTCTTTAAGCACCTTCATGATATAGTAGCTTGAATAGATTGAGGAGGTGGCCGGCTTCCACAGCGACACATTACCGCAGAGGGCCGGAGCCAGGGGCAGGTTGCCGGCAATAGCCGTAAAATTGAACGGGGTTACCGCAAAGATAAAACCTTCGAGGGGACGGTATTCCATGCGATTCCACATGCCGCCGGGCGAGTAGGGCTGTTTTTCATACAGCTCCTGCAGGTAGTAGGCGTTAAACCGCAGGAAATCGGCCAGCTCACCGACCGCCTCAATTTCCGACTGGTGAGGAGTTTTGGACTGTCCCAGCATCGTGGAAGCATTCATTGTATAGCGATAGGGGCCCGTGATGAGATCAGCGGCCTTCAAAAAGATGGAAGCCCGTTCCTCCCACGGCAGGGTAGCCCATTCCCGGCGGGCTTCCTGGGAGGCATCGATAGCCTTCTGTACTTCCTCCTCGCCGCAGAGGTGGACGTCGGCCAGCTTGTGTTGGTGATTGTGAGGCATCACGACATCCTGGAGATTACCGGTGGTGACCTCTTGTCCCCCTATGATAGCGGGGATTTCAATTTCCTGGTTCTTCAGGCGGTCAATCTCCTCACGCAACGCCTTGCGCTCGGGCGTACCGGGAGCATAAGAGTTGTAGGACTCATTCTCGGGTTCGCGTATCTTATAAAATGCGTTAGCCATAATACTTTGTTGCTTTATTTTCGGATTTCCTTGACTGAGAAATATTTATTTTTCAAAATTGTAAGGTATGAAAAATTTTATAGAATTGATTGTATGGCCATTTATCAACTGGAAAGTAATTCAAGAAATGTTTCTGCCTTTTTAGCCGTTTCAAATCCGGATAGAATACAATCAGGCACAGAAACACCGCCTCGGAAATTACCGTCCAGAAAAAGTCCCTCATATTTTTTTTCGATCTCTTCGATCTGCTTTAAATAGTGGTCATATCCTACCACATACTGAGGAATAGTTTGTTTCCAGTAGCGATGATGAGTAAAAACCGGATCGCCTGTAATATCAAGCAATTCACCTATTTCATCCATAATAATAGATTGAAGCTGTTGTTGAGACTTGGAAGCGAGCACGGGATTTCGTGCTCCTCCAATAAAACAAGTCAGCAGTTCATGATTCTCGGGTGCCCTATTTGGGAATAGGGTAGATGAAAAAAGTACACCCAGAGTGCGGCGATGTTCCACTTCGGGAATAAGCATTCCAAAGCCGTCCAATGGATGTTCGATTTGTCCGGACTTGAATCCCAATGCGACTACGCTTAATGGAGCATAGGGAAGATCGTTTAGTTCGTCGGGTATAGATAGGTTGAATATGGTAGAGAGGCTGTGGGCAGGTAGGGTTGAAATGATTGCATCGTGTGTATGATTAAAAGGCATACCCTTAGTGTTACCACCTGCTTTCCAACCGGACTTCTTTTTATTGATAGAGGTTATTTCTGTCTCTGTATCGATGGACCCTGAAATGACTTCGGCCATAGCTTTTGGGAGCGACTGGTTGCCTTCTTTGAAAGAGATGAGCGACCGTTTTATTGATGTCCCCCTCCGTTTTCGTTTGATAAGTCCTTTGAGGAGGCTGCCATGATTCTGCTCCATTTCCCAAAGCGAGGTAAAGGTGTGCTTAACGGATAATTTTTTGGGATCCCCTGCATAGATACCAGAAACAAAAGGATTAATGGCATAATCCAGCGGTTCGGAACCCAGTCTTCGGCTAATAAAAGATGCGATTGACTCGTCCGATTGCTTTTTCTTCGATACAAAGGGTTCTTTAAGAAGTCGAAACTTGGCGTTTAGGGAGAGAAGGTTTGTTTTCAGAAAATCAAAAACAGATAAAGGGAGAGGGAGTGGGCGATTATTTTTAACAACGTAACGCTTTTTAGCAATACCATTTGTTTCTAATATTTTATCATTTAGTTCCAGACTGTCAAGGAGCTCCCATAATTCCGTTGATTTGACCATTAATGTATTGGGACCTTCCTCGACTAACCAATCATCAATGACGGCCGTTTTAATGGCTCCTCCTATTACGGCTTCTTTTTCGTAAACAGTTACATCAATATTCTTTTGTGACAAAGCATAAGCGGTACTAAGTCCCGATATGCCTGCTCCCAAAATACCAATCCTGGATTTTTTTTTAGTCATTGTGTAAGAAAATCTATACTTTCGGCCTTTAAATTAGAATTAATCTAAATTAATGCAGGCCTGTTTTTGTTGATTAGAATCAGGATAAATGTATTAATAATAGGTATTACATATAAATGAACAGTGAAGAACGGATAATGAGTATGATGAATTATTTTTCAACGGCAATATTAGTAGTACTATCTGCAGTTGTGTTAACTACTTGTGGTGAATCAACTGATAGCGACGAGCTGATAGTATATTCGGGACGCAGCCAGGCATTAGTGGATCCCCTGGTGGATGATTTTAAAGAACAGACGGGCATAGATATAAAAGTTCGATACGGCAATGATGCAGAATTGCTTGCAGTAATGAGCGAAGAGGGGGATCAAAGTCCCGCCGATGTCTATTGGGCCAATACTACAGGAGCCCTGGCGAATGCATCTCAGCAGGAAATATTGACAATCTTACCGGATTCACTGATTTCGAAACCAGCAGCATATAGATCTTCTTCCGGCAGGTGGATTCCCGTGACGGTGCGATTCCGAGTATTAGCCTATAATCCTGCAAATGTAGATACATCCGACCTCCCTGAATCGGTGCTTGATTTACCAGAAATGGAAGAGTTCCGGCAGCGTGTTGGATGGACGCCCACCTACTCTAGCTTCTACGATTTCATCACGGCATTACGACTTACTGAGAGTGACGAAGTTGCTATGCATTGGCTCAATAATATGCAATTGCTAGACCCCAAAGCCTACAGCTCAAATACGCCGATGGTACAGGCAATTTTAGCGGGAGAAATTGATATGGGTCTTACCAATCACTATTACGTAATCCAGACAAAGTACGGCGGCAAGGAGGGCTATTTTGAGGATCATGAGCATTATGGTGAAGCCGAACCGGATCCCAATGCCAGTATTGAAACCTATCACTTTGCAAAAGGTGATATTGGAAATCTGGCATTAGTAACGGGAGCGTCTCAACTTCGCACAGCAGATAGTCCGGAGTTAGCACAAAAGTTTTTGAGTTTTTTGCTTTCAAAACAGGCACAGGAATATGCCGCCGAATCGGTTAATGAATATCCGGTAATGGATAATGCGATCCTTCCCGACTACATGCTGGAAGCGGAAGAGGCACTGCAGCTGAGTCCTGATTATGACTTTGAACAGTTACAGCAGCTCGAAGGTACGCTGAATCTTCTTCGCGAGGTTGGAATCATCTAAAATATACTACTTTATAGATTTAATCGGTAATTGTCGTTTTGTGAATTCACGATAGGAAAAACGCTGTATTCATCCTTCATCCAATCACATTTGGAATGTGTTTTTAAAGCCCGGCCATTTGTTCATCCTACTTGCAGACCGTTGTAGAGGTATTATTCTGGGATAATTTATATGCTGCCGATAATCTCGAAATATTTGCCCCAGGAATGTCAACCGATGTTTTATTGGTCATTGTGTAATAAATTCAATACTTTCTGTCACTTAATTAGAATTGATCTAATTAAGTGTAGTGACTCACACAAGAATGTCAGCAGTAAAATATGAATAACAAGTGAATATAGAGGTTTCAAAATCATGGAAAATGTGTTAAAAATTTTGGCAGCAGGAATAGCCGTTTTTTTCTTGAGTTCATGCGGTGAAACAACCGATGATGCGTTGGTTGTATATTCGGGACGAAGCCAGGCATTGGTGGATCCACTGGTAGAAGATTTTAAGGAACAAACGGGTATTAACATTGAGGTGCGCTATGGGAATGATGCCGAACTGCTGGCCGTAATGAGTGAAGAGGGTGATCAGAGTCCCGCCGATATCTACTGGGCAAACACCACCGGCGCTCTGGCGAATGCATCGCAAGAAGGCAAGCTCGTGGCACTGCCCGATTCATTAACGTCCAAGCCTGCATCGTATACCTCTTCCTCAGGTGAATGGGTGCCCGTAACCGTTCGTTTCCGAACACTTGCGTACAATCCCGATGAAGTTGAGGAGGCGGATCTCCCCGAATCAGTTATGGATATTCCATCGCAGGACCAGTTTGACGGAAGGATAGGATGGACGCCTACTTATTCCAGCTTTTATGATTTTATGACCAGCATGCGTCTTATTGAAGGAGATGAGATGGCAATGGAATGGCTGGAAGGCATGGAAGTATTAAATCCCAAGTCATACAGCTCAAACACACCGATGCTGCAGGCACTTGCGGGAGGTGAAATTGATATTGCGCTGACCAACCATTACTACATCTTGCGCATTAAGCATGGATCAGGTCAACAGTCTTCCTCCGATACCGATTCAGACTCTGATTCCGATTCAGATTCTGATACATCCATGGGGGGAGAACTGGATTCTGATGCTGCGATAGAAATGTATCAATTTGCAGAAGGAGATGTCGGTAACCTGGCCATGGTTACGGGTGCGGCACAGTTGGCAACTTCGGAAAATGCAGCGGAAGCTCAGCAGTTTTTGAGTTTCCTCTTGTCGCAACAAGCACAAACATTTGCAGCAGAATCGGTGCACGAATATCCCGTAATTCGGGATGTGGAACTGCCGGACTATATGCTCGGAGTCGAAAAAGCATTCAATCTTAGTCCGGAGTATGATTACGAACAGCTCAAGCAGCTGGAAAGCACATTAAATATGTTGCGTGAAGCTGGATTGATCTAGCAGTTCTGTTTTTTTTATTCTTATATGGCCATGGACCTCCGGTTCATGGCCTTTTTTAGTTTACAAGTGACATAATGCCGGACTGGAGGGAGCAATACACGTTGATATCTCATTTTCTTATGAGGATAGGAGCGTATATCTTGCGGAAGGCATGCACTGAATTGAAGCTGATATATCTGAGAATTTAATTCATTGGTATAATTCTTAAGCGTTCTGAAGCGGGGCAACAAAAAGAGGTGTCACGGTGAGGGGTTAACTTAAATCTACCTAAAGTTGAACACCCACCGATAAATAGAAATTACGAATTTTGGCTGGTATTATGCCCGGTCCGGGATAGCCGGTAGCCCGACGTGTAAAATATTTTTCATCCATCAGATTGTTGACCCCGCCCTCGAACGTAAAGCGGGTGTAGGTATATTTTGCCGATAAATCCATCACGTTGTAAGAGGGGATAATACCTTCGATGGCCGTAGGTGTGCGAATAGCGTTGGAAGCATCAGTAAAGTGTTCAGCCACATAGGAAAACTGGTACGAGGCTTCGAAGCCATTCTGCGAGAATGTAAGTCCCGTTTTAAAATTCAGGGGCGGTACCAGTTCCACATCATTTCCCTCAATGCCGGGTTCATCAGAATTGGTGTAGGTTGCTTCAATGAGGGCTAAATTTGTAAACAGTGAAAGTCTTGCATCAATAGTTGAATTAAAAAGTTTGAGGAGATCGACTTCTGCGAAAGATTCGAGTCCGTAAATATTGGCATCTGCGATGTTGGTACGAAAGCGGAAAATGCGATCAACCAAGCCATTGAATTTGAGATTGGGTTCGGTTCGCAGTACGGCTCCAATCCGATCTTCATAGGAGAGATGAAAGGCGGTGACATCATACTGAAAAAAGTGATCAACTTGTCCACGAATACCCAGATCGGCATTAAAACCGCGCTCATCCTGTATATTGGGATCAACTTCAAGGTTGCCTACATCTACGCGGATATCGTTGAAATTTATCGCCCGATAATTCTGTGAAAAGTTTCCATAAATTTCGAGATCATCGTTTAGACGATAGCTTGACCCGATGCCAAACAGTACAAATGACCGGTCCCGGCTGCGATCTTCGGTAATTCGTTCATCTTCGAGTATATTGCCGGCCAGATCAAGGACAATGTTGCGATAATATCCTTCGGCCTCGGTATTGATATATTCGATTCGGAAACCCGGGGTGATGCTGAATCTTGGTGTAATATTGAAAATATTTTCTACAAAAAAGGACCGGTTTTGGCTGGGCAAATCAAAGTCTGATCCCTTTAGATTATCCGGATTTAAATATCGAAAATCGGAATCGCTGCCGTTAGAGCCCTTTCCCTGTCGGCGATGAGTATAGCCGTTGTAAAAGCGAGTGCCAGCGAGGAAAACAGAGATCCCGTCAAGAAAGTCGTAGCGATGAATGAGCCGGGTTTCATTGCCCCAGTTCAGAAAGTCATCCTTGAGCAGGTCACGTTCTCCACCTTGATCCAGCCGATCAATACGTTGCAGGTTTCCAAGGGCATCACGTCCCGCCGCTAATCCAAAAAAGCGACTATTAATTCGTGTCTTGCTATTGAAAGTATAGTCGGCGTCCAGAGCAAATAGGTTCCAGTTGACCTTGAACCAGTTTCGTTCACGATTGGATTGGGTGGGATCGTCGCGAAATTGGGCATCCGTTAATCCACCCGGTTGTTGGGCCAGGTAGTACATGCGGGTGTATTCGGGTGTGAGCATCAACTTTGAGCTGGCCTCAATATCGAAAGAAGCGTAGGACGTATGTTGATCTACCTGTGAGTTGGGACGCCAGCCGTTGCTGGTTTTATACTGATAAAATCCATAATAGCTCACATCGCCTACTGTACCGCCTACATTATTGAAGGAGTTGAATAATCCAAACGAACCGTATGATTGATTGGTGTTCAGTTGGAAGGGAGTGTCTTCGGGAGCATCCTTAAATTCAAAATTCAGCATTCCGCCAAACTGCGTGCCATATTGCAAAGAAGCAGCACCGCGAATAATTTCGATTCTTTTGAGAGCCTGCACGGGAGGCGTATAATAGCTTTCGGGATAACCCAGTGCATCGGCGGCGATATCATAGCCGTTTTGACGCGTGTTGAAATTGGAATTTCGTTTCGGGCTCAAACCGCGACCGCCTACGCTCGTTTGAATACCGGCATCTCCGCTTTGCCAGATATTGAGGCCCGGTACCTTTGCATACACTTGACGGCTGTTGTTAGCGGCCTTGTTTACGACCATCTCATCCAGTAAAAGCACTTCATTTTTTTTACTCTCGTTGATCGTGACTCCTTCAACCGATTCGAGACGTGTTATGTCACTGTTTTGTTCGGTCTGACCACCTACAACGACCTCATCCATGGTTGTTTCGAAGCCCAGAAGCTGGATATCCTGTTTGATATTACTATCAGTTACCGATATCCGCTTGGTTTGCGTTTGTTTTCCGGGAAAGTAGGCAATCAACCGGTAGTCGGCAGGAGCCACTTCAGAAATCAGATATTGCCCTTTTGAATCGGTCACGGTTTTGGCCTCATATTCTATGGGCTTTGTTCCCGAGGACATGCTATCACTTTCAGCAAGGTAGATATTTACATCAGAAATGGGCTGCTCATTATTATCGGTAATTGTTCCTGAAATATTATATCGTTGGGCGTGAGTGGGGGATACGAAACCTACAATCAAAAGCAGTAATAAGGTAAGCAGTGGGTATCTCATTCTTGCTGTGTGCTAAACCAAGTCGGTTGATTTTCATTCAAGGGAAGAATCCATTCTTTGTGAGTAAGTCCACGTTCTTGCTCTGTGAGATCTACAGTGGGATCGATGATGGGCTGGCTGCGACGACCGTTTAGTGTTACCTTCGATTCTACCGTAACTTCCACATCTCCGGAGAAGGTTTCCTGATATTCATCTTCGAGGTAATGAGCAAACTGCAAGATCATGTCCGGCCGTGTGGACATCTCCTTTTCTTGTTCCGGGGTGAGGTGATCCCAGTTCCTGGCCTGCCATTCATTTCCTGTTTCAGGATTTCGGAGATTAAAGGTGATATAACCCGCTTTTTCCGTCAGCATTACGCGCCAGGAAAAGCGGAACCCCTCTTGAGTCCAAAAAAGGTTACCGGGATATAGCATAAATCGAAGCGGAAGTAAAAGTTGAAGTACAAAATGAATGACGATAATACTACCAATGACAGAACTGCCGTTTCTGCTAAGCTGGAATTCTTTTTCCTGAACAGGTTTCGGCTCCAGTAGGGAAAAGGGGAGATATTTTTTTAACCCGGATATGAAATGAATAATTTTTTTGTGGAATTCGGCCGGAAAGAATATGAGAGTACATAAAATCATAATGAACGGAAACATCCCGATCTGAAACAAAAACCAGGTAAACATATGGAAGCCGATGACGGCGATATATGCCAGGATTCTTGTCCGTTTCCAGAGCAGAAAAAAGGCAATGGTGAGGTCGTAAAAGGCACCTGCCCAGCTAAATATGTAGGCACTGGCCGTATATTCCAGCAGAGGACCAACAATCGGAAGGTCGGAATTGGCAGGCAGCCAGATGCGAAGCGGCATGGCGTTGAGAAGCCAGTCGGGATTGAGTTTGGCGACCCCGGCAAAAAAGTACACGATGCCCAGTTGCAATTTAAAGATATTGATCGTCCATGCGGGCACATATTCTTTGCGTATTGATGGTTTGCGAAGGGCATCCAAAGAAAAACTGCAATGTGCGGGAACAAACATCAGTAGGAAGCTGATGATGCTTACAAAATAGTAGTGGTTCAGATAGTTGGTTTTGTCGATGAGTTCGACGTAGGTAAAGGTCAGGAAAAAGAGGATGATACCAATGCGATAATAATAGCCCAGCATGATGGAGCCGGCAGCGAGGCCCATCACCAAAAAAAGCAGATACATGCCGACTTCACCAGGTGGCGTCACCCAGTCGAAGCCGTAGTAGGTGAAAAAAAAGTCGGGTTTTACATAGAGATCATAGATCCAGCCGTTGGCGGAAAAACGGATTATGCTGACCAGCATGATAAATCCGAAAAGGAATCGGAATACCGCCATCGGGGCTATGGATACCCGACTTGTGATATGCTTTTTGATCGCCTCTGGTATCATGCGCTATTAATCACCGTCGTTGTCGCTATAAGTTATTTGAATACCCAGTGTTGAAGTCATATCGACTTTCAGCAATGAAACGATGGCATGAAGTTTTTCAAAAGAAGTTAACACCGGATCATTATTATCTTCGATTTGTTGCGAAAGTGGATCACTGAGTTGCTCCAGGGCGGATTGAGCTTCGTCAATGTGGGTCTGTATTTCATCCGAAAGGTCACCGGCATCGAGTGCTTCAAGGTTATCATCTAACCCTTTGCCACCGGCCCCGTTTAAAATCTGCTCAATTTGATTTAGGTTTGCAATCGCCAGTTCCACTGAGTATCCACCATAATAGGCTTCGACGGCTTTTGGACGTGGATTGCCAGCGCTTTTAATACCGGATGGTATGCCTATTTTTC
>NZ_JBEPWZ010000031.1:0-20417 GCF_041642155.1 Fodinibius sp. | reverse complement strand
CGGCTCCTTTCTCAGAAAAAATTTCAGCCCCAGAAGCTGGGAATGGATCGATGAAAAGCATTTTGTATGCCGAGAACGATCTCTGGCTACTGACAATGAACGCCTGATATCAAGAGAGGTCGTTACCCATACTGATAAAGGGGTTATTGTCGATCAATTTTATGCGGAACGGCTCTACACCGAAAAGGAACTTGAAATGCTGACGGACAAAGTAGGATTTCGGGAAATCAAATTTCACGGAAATATTGAGGTTGATTCGATGCGCAATCAGGACCTGGGGATGATGGCAAACCGGTTTATCCTTACTGCGACGGCGACCAGGGAATCGGCTCCCAAGAAAAATAAAAAAAGCACCCGGAATGTGGTTGTAGTTATGGGGGACCCCAACCTTGCTGACACAGTCAAACCCGATGCCATATTTGATACGGATGATTTTGAAACCATTGACAGGTTGAAAAAGGCACTGAATAAACTTGAAAACTACAGATTCAGCTATATCGATAATCACAATACGATAATTACTGACCTTCAGAAGATAAAAGGAAAAACAGATCTGGTCTTCAACCTGTGTGATGAGGGATTTGGTAACCATGCACAAAAAGAACTGCATGTACCTGCATTATTAGAAATAATGGATTTTCCCTATACGGGCTCCAATCCCCAAACACTCGCCTACTGTTATGACAAATCCCTGATCAGAGGCATCGCCACAGAAATCGGAGTTCCCGTAGCTGACGCATCCGTAATTACTGCAGAAGAAAATCTGTATAAGCTTAATATTCCCTTTCCGGTCATCGCCAAACCGAATTTTGGCGATTCCAGTTTTGGCATTACGCAAAAAAACGTTGCTTATACTATTGAAGAGCTGGCCGACGCTATCCTCGGAATTAAAGAACAATTCGGCTATAATAAGCCTGTCCTTATTGAAGAGTTCTTGACCGGCGCAGAAGTTTCCGTAGGTGTTATCGGTAATTTGGGCAACTATACGATCCTTCCTGTCATAGAGGAAGATTACTCCGAGCTGCCCGAAGGGCTGCCGAAAATTTGCGGGTATGAAGCAAAATGGCTTACGGATTCTCCCTATATGCAAAAGTTAAAGTCGGTCAAAGCCAACCTGTCTTTGCCTGTCGAGCGGGAACTTATTAATCACAGTTTGAAGTTATTTCAGCGCTTGGACTGTAAAGACTATTGCCGGTTCGACTGGCGATTAAACAGATCTCAGGAACCCAAACTGCTGGAAGTAAATCCCAATCCCGGTTGGTGCTGGGACGGTCACATGGCTGAAATGAGCAGTATTGGGGGGAGGGACTATTCCACTATGCTGGAGGCCATCCTAAGCGCTGCAGAATTGCGCCATTCCGGGCAGAAGAAGTAACGGATTAGAAACCTAAGGTAGTGTTAAAGTTTACCTCTAAGCGTCAACAATTGGATACCGAGCCTTATCTTGCCCCTTATATTCCCTTCGGTAACAGCTGATTAATTCGAACAGAATGGCGCCGTATTCTCAGCTACGGGTTTTGCAACTGTGGACTGCTTTTTTTATTCTCTTCCCATTACAGAAGTTCTGAAATAACTTCTGCAGGAACGGATGCTTCGGAGCAACAAAGAGTTACCTGTTACCGGAAAGCAACAGACCTTTTACAAGAGCAAACCTTATCCTTTGCCTTAATATAATATACCCATACTTGCCATGAATATAGCAGTTGCCCAGTTCGAGCCCAGAGACGGAGATAAACCCTATAACCTCTCCGTGATCGAAGCACTCACCCAAAAAGCCAAAGAGCAGGAAGCCGATTTGATTAGCTTCCACGAAATGTCCGTCACCGCCTATACCTTTACCAAAGATCTCAGCCTGGACGAACTTACCGAACTGGCTGAAGTTGTTCCCGGGGGACACAGCACGCAGGAATTAATGCGGATTTCGTCCCGCCATGATATTCCTGTTCTTGCCGGATTGATAGAAAAAGAAGGCGACAAACTGTATAACACCTATATTGCGGTATCCGGAAACCAGCTGCTTGCAAAATTCAGAAAACTGCATCCCTTTATTAACGGACACCTCTCCCCCGGGAATGAATACGTGGTATTCGATCTGATGGGATGGAAGTGCGGGATCCTGATTTGCTATGATAACAATATTATTGAAAATGTCAGAGCCACTTCGCTGTTAGGCGCGGAGCTTATTTTTGCTCCCCATGTAACGGGCTGCACACCATCCAGCATGCCGGGTAGAGATTATGTTGATGACGAACTCTGGCAAAACAGGAAGGACGACCCGGTATCGCTGCGACTTGAGTTTGACGGTCCCAAGGGCCGGCGATGGCTGATGAGATGGCTGCCGGCCAGAGCGTACGACAACGGTGTCTATTACGCGTTCACGAATCCCATAGGATATGATGGAGATCAGCTCAAAAACGGCAATTCCATGATCCTGGACCCCTACGGGGAACTGCTCTCCGAGGTAAAGTCGTTTGACGACGAAATCACGGTTGCAAGAATCACAAGGGAGAAGCTGAAGCTTGCTGGAGGCCGGAGATATCGAAACGCCCGAAGGCCTGAATTGTACAGGGACATCATCGGCCGGGATCATAATCCCGAGACAAAGCCCGCCTGGATGAAGGACGAAGGGTGAAGGGTGAAGGTGAAGGTGGAAACAATGTATAGAGCTTTTTTAAAGGGCTGGATGGGAGCCTGTCGCCCGTGCCTGAAACGATGTGGTCGAATTTTACAAATGTTCATATGGATAGATATGCTAAAACATGTGAGGATAATTGGATTCCACATGGCGGGGATTTTCATCAGAAGAACTATTCAGAAGAGGATTGTTCTCCCGCCCTGTTCACCACAAGTAACAGTATAAACTCCAGCGCGATAAGGATGGCTACGCCCACCAGGTGTACCACCTGATAAACCGGGGGGATACCCAGGTAATAGAGTCCAACCCCGGTTGCAATCTGCAGGAGTATGATTCCTAAAATCCAGCTGCCGAGCTTGCTCAACAGGGGATTCTCAGTACGCCACCGCGAAATATAGAAAAGGATTCCCCCGGATAAAAGAACAACCCATGAAAAAGACCGGTGCAGCTCATCGACGGATCCCACTTTTGAAATCCACAGATTCCGGGCGGGGGGACTGTCCATATTTTTCAGCAGATCGATCACTTCGCGTACTTGCGTGCCTATGCTCAGCTGAACAAAGGTGATGATTAACAGCAATAAGCCGCTTCCCAGAAGCCAGCGCCGGGTTTTGAGCGGAAGCTCCAGCTCAAGTTGTTTTTCCGAAGCCTTGAACACGGCGTAGATGAGAGTCATCATAATGATCATGGCCAGCAGCATGTGCAGTGTAATCAGCCATTCACTGAGTCCCGTAATAACCACCTGTCCCCCGAGCCATCCCTGAATCAGAACCAGTACCAAAGCAGCGCCGGAACTATAAAATACAGCCGGCTCTTTTTTGCGGTAAGGGACCGAAAGTACAAAAGTGACGATAATAAGCATCCCGATGATAACCCCGATCAGGCGGTTGATATACTCAGTCCAGGTTTTCAACACATTAAACTGGGTGGCATCAAACCGGGCGGGGAGATCAGCCACAGCCGTGGGCGGGATCCACATGCCGAAACACCTGGGCCAGTCGGGACAACCAAGTCCCGCCCCCGAAGCCCGAACAAGTCCCCCGACAAATATCAGAAATATCGTCGCCCCGACAGTTGTCAGCGCGACCTTTTGATACCTATTGAGCTTCATATAATCCTGCAAAACGACCAACGCTATTCTTTTCCGGGGGGTACCACTTTTAATTAAAAATTGGTACCTTACGGCCTATTAAAATTACAGATGAGGCATGAATTTAAGCACAGATTTTACGCTTTCAAAGTTTATTAACACAAAGAAGATTTCGGCCTATTATGAACTGACCAAGCCCGGGATTACGCTGACAGTCCTGGCCAGCATGCTCATCGGCTTTATCCTGGGCTCCGGAAGTGAGGTCGACTATCAGCTCCTGCTTCATGCCGCCTTCGGTACCTGGCTCATCGCCTCTGGTACGGCCGCACACAACCAGTTCCTGGAGTGGCGGCTCGACAGAAAAATGAAACGCACCCAAAAGCGACCCGTCCCCTCCAGCAAGATTACGCCACAACAAAGTGTTGTATTTTCTCTGGGTTTAATGGTAGCGGGACTCATTTACCTGCTTGCTGTGGTTAATTATGTGGCGGGACTCGTATCCCTGCTGACCACACTCATCTATCTTGGCATTTATACGCCTATGAAACGCGTGTCCGTTATCAACGTGTTCATCGGTGCCATCCCCGGGGCCCTCCCCCCCGTTGGCGGCTGGGCCGCCGCAACGGGACATCTCGGCAGCACGGCCATGTGGATTTTATTTGGCATTGTCTTTTTATGGCAAGTGCCGCATGTGATGGCTATTGCCTGGGTCTGCAAGGATGATTATACCAACGCCGGCTTTCAGATGCTTCCCCGGAATGATCCGGGGGGATATAAAACCCTTGCACTGATTCTCCCGTGCCTCCTTGCGCTGATCCCGGTTTGTTACGGCCTGTACTATGTGGACATGAACAGCTGGCTCTACCTTGCGGGATCACTTGTCAGCTCGGTCGTTTTTCTGTACTACGGACTTATCTTTGCCCGGGATCGTAATAAGGCGTCGGCCAGGAAATTAATGTTTGCGTCCTTCGGCTATCTCCCCGCCATCTGGGCTTTCGTCATTCTGGACCTGCTGTTGCTATAGTTTTTGAGCCTGCTTTCCGGATTACCATGGAATCAGCGGCCGGGACTGTATTATAACGTGGCGCCGACTGAAGCAGACACCAAATAAAATTAGGCGAAATCCGATATTCTCACCTAAAAATACGGGCTGGGATTCGGCTCCTCTTTGCATTTCTTTGTCTCCCCTTTCGAAAGGCTTTTCAGTTCTGAGATAAAGCTATTCCTTATTACCCATCCCAGAGACTTATTACTCGTAGATCGGGGGATATTTCGACGGGTTAGCCTCACTCATGATGGCATATACGGTTTCAAAAATATCCTCTTTATTCGGCTTGGAGAAATAGTCCCCATCTGATCCATAGGCCCCGCGATGTTCTTCGGCGGTCAGGCACTGCGGCTCGGAATCAAGATAAAAATATCCTTTCTGCTCTTGTATCACCTTATTCATCATAAAAGCAGATGCCCCGCCCGGTACATCCTCATCCACAAAAAGGATACGGTTTGTCTTCTGGAGCGACTCTACAATCTTATGTTCCCGGTCGAACGGCAATAGGGTCCGAACATCAATCAGCTCAACAGAAATGCCCACCTCTTTAAACTTTGGCAATACCGACTGGCAGATGTTGAAGGTTGAGCCGTATGAGACCACGGTAATATCCGTTCCCTCGGAAACAACGCTTGGCATACCCAGCGCTACGGTAAACTCGCCTAAATTATCTGGCAGCTTTTCTTTGAGGCGGTAGGCGTTCAACGGTTCAATAACCAGTGCGGGATCATCGCCCTGCAGCAGGGTGTTATACATGCCTGCGGCCTCGGTCATGTTCCGCGG
Source organism: Fodinibius sp. (assembly GCF_041642155.1). Classification (NCBI taxonomy): domain Bacteria; kingdom Pseudomonadati; phylum Balneolota; class Balneolia; order Balneolales; family Balneolaceae; genus Fodinibius; species Fodinibius sp. The sequence goes on along the minus strand of NZ_JBEPWZ010000031.1, from coordinate 14,861 downwards.
CACACACAGATGAAGGCCCCGTAGACCGTTGAGGATCATACCCATAGGCGAGCCCGTATGCCATATTCCTTCAAGCCGGTGCCCCCGCGTACGCACAATAAGCGGGGCCTTTTGTCCCCCCGCACTCCGGTAGCGTACCGTTGCCAAATCATCACTTAACCCCTGAAAACAGTAGAGGATATAATCCAGGTACTGGATTTCGGCAATGGGACGCAGCCCGCGCAGAGCCATACCGATTCCCTGCCCCAAAATGGTGGCTTCACGGATTCCGGTATCCTGTACCCGAAGTTCGCCAAACTTCTTCTGTAAATTTTCAAGTCCCTTATTTACATCCCCAAGCTTGCCCGTATCTTCCCCGAAGACCAGCGTTTCAGGATATTTTTCTAAGATTTTTTCAAAATTATCCCGCAGCACAATGCGCCCATCCACCCGTTTAACATCAGCGGGATATGTTGGTTTAACTTCTTCAACATGCAACGGAGACTGTTTGTTCTCGCTGTACAAGTGAGAGCCGTAACGGTTTTTATTGATCTCAAATTGGGCGTCAAGCCATTCATAGAGCTTCTCTTTTACCGGAAGCTGCTCGTCGCGGGTAATTTTGCATGCCCTGCGAACGGCAGAGAAACCATGCTTTCGAAGGGGTACCTTCGGTATCTCCAGCTGCCTTTTAAGATATTTTAATTTTGTCTTGTGGCTGCTCTGCTCAATAATATCGTCCAGCAGTCCTCTTACCGTATTGAGATCTTCCTCTAACTCGGCGATATAGGCTTCCCTCGCCGCATTTTTAGCTTCTTCGGCCTCCTCCCGGGCATCCTTTTCAAGCTGTATTAACGCTTCCTCGGAGGCAATTTCCTGATCCAGCAGCCATTTGCGCATTTTACGGATACAGCAGTGCTCTTCCTCCCACTGCAGGCGTTCATCAGGCTTATATCGCTCATGGGACCCCGAGGTTGAGTGTCCCTGCGGCTGGGTAACTTCTTTCACATGAACCAGTACCGGCACATGCTCTTGCCGTGCAATATCGGCGGCCTTCCTGTACGTATTCAGCAAAGCCTGGTAGTTCCACGCCTTGACCGTAAGTATTTCCAACCCCTCTTCCTCTTCCGTCCGCTGAAAACCGGAAAGCACTTTCGAGATGCTTTCCTTGGTCGTCTGGTATTCCCGCGGCACCGATATGCCGTAGCCGTCATCCCAGACCGAAACAACCATCGGCACCTGCAGCACACCGGCAGCATTTATGGTTTCCCAGAAGATTCCTTCCGACGTACTCGCATCGCCGATGGTTCCCCACCCGATCTCCTTTCCCCCGTTAGAAAATTTCCGGAATTGTTCCAGGTCAAGCAGGGTTTCGTGATTACGATATACTTTGGAGGCCTGTGCCAGTCCCAACAAACGTGCCATCTGTCCCGCCGTGGGAGAAATATCGGGCGAGGAGTTTTTCATACGGGTCAGGTCCTTCCAGCTTCCATCCTCATTAAGGCTTCTCGTACTGAAATGGGCATTCATCTGGCGTCCCCCGGTATGAGGATCAGCCTTGGTATTGGCATGCGCATAAAGCTGGGCAAAAAACTGCTGTACCGTAACCTGGCCGATAGCCATCATAAACGTCTGGTCGCGATAGTAGCCGGACCGAAAATCTCCATCCTTAAAATATTTCGCCATTGCAATTTGAGGTAATTCCTTGCCATCCCCGAAGATCCCGAACTTAGCCTTACCGGTCAGCGTTTCTTTGCGCCCTATATACGAAGCTTCACGACTTACTACGGCTAATTTGTAATCCGCCAGGATTTCCTGTTTTTCCACATCAGTCAAATTAGCAGTAGTAAAACCGTTCGATTGCGTTCTGCTTTCTTTCTTCGTTTCCGTAGGTGCCATAATTTCTGTTTTTCAGTTCGTTCACGACTGTGGCATCGTTTAATAAATCATGAAGCCCCGAAAGCCGTTTTCAAGTCATCTTCCGGATATAAATCTGAAAATATTGTTAAGTTATGTATGATTGCCATATATATGTTCAATTAGATCAATATTTGAACGTATATTTATATTCATCTATCCATCTCTCTTCCTGCATCACTGCCTCTAAAATCTATAAAACAGATGCTTGAGCGGATATTCGCCGGACCCGGTAAATGGCACGAAGTTCGAGCTGCACGAAATCCCGGACAGCTACTCCATAAATCCGCCACGTGTCATTTTTATCGGATCCAGAGCTTCACGAAGCTCTTCGTCGGTAAGATCCGTCATCTCCCGGGCTACTTCCTTCACCGGGCGTCCCTCTTTATAGGCTTTTTTTGCAATTTTTGATCCCTTGTCGTAGCCGATAACAGGATTCAGGGCCGTAACCAACACCGGGTTCCGCCCTACCGTATCGGCCACCTTTTCCCTGTTTACGGTCAGGCGCGTAACCGAACGGTCTGCCAGGTTGCGGGCGGCATTGCCTAAGATCATGATTGACTCCAGCAAATTGTGGGCGACCACCGGCAGCATTACATTCAGCTCAAAGTTACCGGACTGCGCTGCTATCGTAATCGCCGAATCGTTGCCGATAACCTGTGCGCAAACCATCGTGACAGACTCTTCAATTACCGGGTTAATCTTACCCGGCATAATGGAAGAACCCGGCTGCAGCGCTTCCAGCTTAATCTCACCTATACTGCTGTTGGGACCTGAATTCATCCATCGCAGATCATTGCCGATCTTCATCAGCCCCGTTGCAATCGTCTTGAGCTGTCCGCTTAGTTCTGCCGGAGCGTCGACCGTCGACTGCGCCTCAAAATGATTGGACGCTTCTTCAAAAGAAAAACCGGTGGCTTCAGACAGCGCTTCAGCCATCCGGGCTCCAAACTCCCGGTGGGTATTAAGTCCCGTGCCCACTGCCGTCCCGCCCTGGGGCAGCTCCGATAGCCGTTGCAGCGCCGATTCCAGTCGCTCAACACCCAGCTCGAGCTGACGGGCATAGCCTTCAAATTCCTGTTTAAGGGTGACCGGCATTGCATCCATCAGGTGCGTACGGCCTGTCTTTACCACATCCGGAAACTCCGCTCCCTTCTTCTCAAAAGCAGATTTAAGATGGCTCAGGGCGGGAATGAGTTTCTCTTTGACCGTCACGACGGCAGCCACCCTGATAGAAGTGGGAATCACATCGTTGGAACTCTGCCCGTAGTTCACATGGTCGTTGGGATGAATCACCGTCTCCACTTCCTCCCCCTTAAGCTCATTGGCTCTTTTTGCTATAATTTCATTGGCATTCATATTCGTAGAGGTTCCCGAACCGGTCTGGAAGATATCCACGGCGAAATCGTCGTCAAACATCCCTTCACTGACTTCGGCCGCCGCTTCCTGGATAGCTGCCGCTATTTCATTATCAAGTTCACCGAGCGAGGCATTCACCGAAGCGGCATGTTTTTTCACCAATCCCAATGCCCTGATAAACTCCCTGCTGAACCGAAGGTTACTAACCGGAAAATTGTTCACGGCCCGCTGGGTTTGTGCGCCGTAATAAGCATCCTTAGGTACTCTTACTTCTCCCATGGAATCCTTCTCTATTCGGTATTCACTCATAAATAACGCCCTGTTTAGTTCAAATTAATTCGCAAAACTGTAGCAAACCAACTCACTGTTCATAAAGACTTTAAGGTAGTGATTTTTTAGGAAAGTTTGGAGATTAATAGAGTCGGGGTTCTGCTCCTGCAGCCGAAAGCAGGTAGCGACAGCTTCGACCATTCGACCAGCGGAAGTGCGTTCATTCCACCTCCCGCTTCTCACATCAGGTAGTGCGGATATGGAAGAGCCATGGTCTTCTTCTCTGGAGGGGACCGGAAAGCTTCAAGGTAAGCCGCGGGGCTATGACAGGCGGACACAACGTATATTTTCAAGCTCACATCCTGAAGTTACAATAGTTCTTTGCTATACATCCGGTAGGTTTTCTCAATTTTAGCGCCGATTTTTTCCGCAACCCGGATCATACCGGTATTTGACTCTAAAACCCAGCTTAACTCTGATGATTTATATCCTTCCTGCTTGCCGTTGATAATCGTCTCTTTATGGAGTAACGCATCGATCCCCTTGCCCTGGTATTCCGGTATCACGCCCATCAGGGCCGTGCGGATCTGGTTGATATTGCGGCGATGCCACAGCAATTTGAAGATACCGGTCGGAAAGAGCGTACCATCCATATGCCTGAGCGCCTGGTTCAGATCCGGCAGGCCAATAGAAAAAGCGACCGGCTCTCCATTGATTTCGGCAATGTGTGCGACTTTCGGATCCAGGATAAGCTTCAAATCCTTGGCCAGATCTTCGAGCTCGCTTTCGGTTATTGGAATGAAGCCCCAGTTACCCGCCCAGGCCTTATTAAAAATACGGCGCACAATCTTAACCTCTTCGTCGAGGTTTTTAAGATTCACTTCCCTGATCTTCAGCATCGGCAATCGCCGGCGGACGACCTCCTCAGCCCGGTACATGCGGTCCAGGGAGACCGTGGCCTGGGTCACCCGAAATGCATACATATCCATAGCTTTTTCATAACCGGCGTTTTTAATGAGTTCATCGTAGTAAGGCTTGTGATACGGCATCATAATGCTGGGATAGTACTCAAAGCCGTCAACCAAAATACCGATCTCGTCCATCATGCTGGGATTTGACGGGCCCAGCACATCGCTGTGTCCACGCTCCCGCAGCCAGTCGGAAGCTACCTTAAGCAGCAAATTGGCAACCGACTGGTCGTTTATACATTCAAAAAAACCGAAAAAACCGGTATTGCTATGGTGATGTTCGTTGTAACGGTGGTCCCGGATGGCGGCTATGCGACCGCAGATGTTGTCATCCCGTTCGACCAGAAACATGGCGATTTCGCCATTTTCATAGAAAGGATTTTTCTCCTCATCAATCAGTTTTTTTTGCTCCATCTTAAGCGGAGCAACCCAGTGCTCGTCGCCGGCGTAGTGCTCGTAGGGAAATTCGAGAAACTGCTTTCGCTGTTCGTCCGTCGAGACAAGCGTGATTTTGTGTGTGCGCTGCGTAGCTTTCACGATCTATTGGGTTTCCAGCAGTGACTGACCGTTCCGGTCGATGATTCCCTGGTTAATACCCACTTTACGAAAAGCATCTAATATGCGATCGAGATGTTCATCAGTATGGGTGGCCATATAACTGGTCCGCAACAGCGACATACCCTGGGGCACGGCGGGGGGGACCACGGCGTTGACATAGACCCCCGATTCGAGCAGTTCCCTCCAGAATTTAAAGCATTCTTCCATCTCACCAATCACAATAGGTATAATCGGGGTTTCACTGTTCCATACATTAAAACCCATGGCCCGCAGTTCCCTGCGCATATAGTCCGATATTTCTCTCAGCCGGTCCAGCCGCCAGGTTTCTTCTTTTAGTATTTCAAGAGCCTTGAGCACCGTTGCGACATTGGCCGGCGGCATGGAGGCGCTGAAAATATGTGCCGGTGAGTTATGCCGGATATACTCAATCACTTCCTTGTCTCCCACCAAAAAGCCCCCCAGCGAAGCAAATGACTTGGAAAATGTTCCACTGATCAAATCGATGTCATCCATCATATCAAAAGTCGAAGCAGAGCCGCGCCCCCCTTCGCCAATCACTCCAATCGCATGGGCGTCGTCCAGGTAAAGACGGGCGTCAAACTTTTTTTTCAGCCGGACCAGATCCGGTACTTTGGCAATCGTACCGGACATAGAGAATACGCCGTCGCTGACAATAATCTTGCCCGCCTGTTTGTCCGCCCGCTTCATCAATTTTTCAAGCTGTTCCATGTCGTTATGTCGAAAACGCATGGTTTTAGCGTTTGAGATAAGCGTACCTGTAACAATACAGGCATGGTTATCTTTATCAGAAAAAATAATATCCTTTCGGCCGGCAATGGTTTGGATGGCTCCCTCGTTGGTTTGATATCCGGTACTGAAGAGCACGCACGCATCCTTTCGCATAAAGTCGGCCAGCTTTTCTTCCAGCTCAATATGCAGGTCAAGAGTGCCATTCAGGTAGCGGGACCCGGTGCATCCCGTACCATACACTGTAATGACATCCCGCGCCGCCTTAATGACCCTGGGATCATTTGTCAGGCCAAGGTAATTGTTCGATCCTGCCATAATTACATCCTGGCCGTCGATCTGTACTATAGTTCCGTCAGTAGCCTGCAAAGGCTTGAAGTAAGGATACAAACCTTCCGATTTTATCTCCTCAGCTTTGGTGAAATTGTACGCTTTGGTGAATATGTCGTTTGTTTTGAGGTCTGACCTGGAATTAGCCATTCGTTCCTGCTTTCGACTTTTATATGAGTGCTTATCGTTGCAAATATACTTCCATATTATTCATCAATCAAATTATGAATAATATTATGTTGTTTTATACCGATCGGTTGATAACAACTTGCAAGTATTTTACATACTGATCAGCTACATAGTTCCAATTAAATTGCTTTTGCACATAACTTCTCGTCTGGTCGGATAAAACTTTCAGATTTCCCCCGTTTATCATGGTACGCACCGTGTCTGCAAACTGTTTGGCATCCAGGGTGGGCACGCGATAGCCGTTTTTACCCTGGGTTATCACATCCTTGATACCCTCCAGATCGGCCGCGACAGCCGGCGTCCTGGCCATATTCGCTTCCAGCAATACAATACCGAAACCCTCCATATCCCCCTCAACCGGAACGTTGGGCATCACGAACAAGTCGGCAGCCGCATAGGCCTGTTTCAGGATGTGATCGGGCTGGCGTCCAAGCAGAAAAATACGATTACCATACGGCACATCCTCGGTGGCCTCTCGAATACTGTCATATTCGGGTCCGTCACCGACGGTCACATAGACCACCCGGTCGCTGAGCCGGGGCATAACCTCGCGGATGAACCACTCATGTCCTTTTCTCTTCACTTTTCGTCCCACCGTAAGAAGCATAAATTTTTCATCCAGTGGAATACGAAAATTCTTCTGTAGCCGGTTGCGCGACTCCTGCTTATCGGGAAACTGGCCGAGCCGGATCAAGTCGAACCCGTTAGGCAATGCCACTCCTTTCCCGGGAGCCATCCCCCGCTTGATACACTCTTCCCGGGTTGCCTGGGAAACGGAAATCACCCCGTCAAGCCGGTTAAAAACTTTGGGGATAAACCACTGGTAAATGCTGTTGGGCAGCGTTACGTCCCTTCCATGGTTGATTGTCACCATGGGAACGGGAATACGGCTCCTCAGAAAGTACGCCAGGCTGGCTGTTACCATAGAGGAGAACAGGACAATATCCGCCTCCTTCTCCCGCACCTTATGAGGAAGCTCCATCAGTTGCCTGAATAAAAAAAAGACTGCCTTGGCAACGATCTTCCCCTTTCCGGATACGTTGACAGTCTCTTTAAAAACAGAAACAGATTCTTTCTGCTCCAGCTCCCGAATCAACTGCTGACTTACCCGCTGCATTCCTCCCACATTGTCAAGAATATCGCCTTCCTGCGGGTGGCTGTGTGATACATATAATATGCGCACAATGTTATTCAATTATGATCCTAAAATTTGAGTTGTGGCCGCGGCTCTTTTATAGCTTCCCGGTAGTTTTCAAGCAGCTTTCCGTTCACGTTATCCCAGGAATATGCCAGGGCCTTTTGTCGCGCCGCCCTGCTCATTTCCTGCCAGACCTTTTTATCACGGGCAATCCTGTCAACACACCGGGCAAATTCCTGCGTATCCCGGGGAGCAGCCAGGTAGCCGTTTACGCCCGACTCAACCAGCGACCGGCTTCCTGTTGCATCCGCTACCACACATGGCAGTCCACTGGACATTGCCTCGAGGGTGACATTGCCAAAAGTTTCCGTTTCCGAGGGGAACAGAAAAACGTCGCTGCTCGCATACGCCCGGCTAAGTTCTCCTCCGGTAATAAAGCCGGTAAAATGAGCTTCCGGGAGCATATGCTCCAGTTCTTTTTTAGCCGGCCCGTCGCCCACCACCATGGGTTTTATATCCGGATTCTCCCGTTGCAGTATTTTTATCGTATCTACGAAGGTTTGGAGGTTTTTTTCCCATACCAGGCGTGAAACAAAACTTACGATGGTATCGGAATCTTCATACCCTATGGAGCGGCGCCATTCCATGTCACGATGTCCCGGATTAAACACATCCGTATTGACCCCCCGCTCCCAAATACGGATCCCCTCATCAATGCCCTCTTCATTTAATTCATCGGCCATGGAAGGCGAGGGCACATAAATATGTTTGCACTGGCTGTAAAACCACTGCAGGTATTTCCATCCCAGCATTTCCAGCATCCCCAGGTTATAATACTTCAGGTAGCTGGTAAAATGCGTGTGATAGGAAGCTACAATTTGAATATCATTCGCCTGGGCCCATCGCATAGCGCGGAAACCGAGCACATCGGGTGTGGCCAGGTGGACAAGCGTGGGCTCGAAGGCCCGCAGTCTTTTCTGGGCCGATTCCGGGAAGCCTACCGTAACACGATATTCCGACCGGCCGGGCATCGGCGCCGAGGGGACCGGCACCAGCTCTCCTTCGTGATCGATGGCCGGTTCATCGACGGTGGGGCCAAAGACCAGGACGGGGACGTCCTGCGACTCTAAATAAGCCACCAGCCGATTCAGGGTGAGTGAGACCCCGTCCTGAATGTGATTATAATTTCCGGTGAATATGGCTACGCGAAGCTCATTCATAAATTTTCCAATGCATCATTGAGATTTGTATCTTTGCAGCTGAACCCATCCGTTTTACTTGGGTTAACAAAGTTAACTTAGTCACCAAATATACAAAATTTGATGAAAGCCTTCGTAACCGGCGGCACAGGTTTTATTGGAAGTCATCTGGTGGATGCCCTGCTGGACCACAGCACCTACTCGGAGGTGCGATGCCTCATTCGCAACAACCGAAAATGGTTAAAGGGTAAAGACATTACGCCCGTCATGGGGAACCTGGATGATCTTCCCACGCTGAGGGATGCTGTTCGGGGTACGGATATCGTTTTTCATATTGCCGGACGCGTGATGGCACCGTCTTATCGCGAGCTTGAGCACGCTAACGTAGAAGCTACGGAAAATATTATCCGGGTTGCTCAGAAAGCGGGGGTCCAAAAAATAATTGTGCTCTCTTCCCTGGCGGCGGTGGGCCCCAGCAATGGCCGGCCCGTCACCGAAAAAGACCCGTTAAAACCGGTCAGTATGTACGGACGATCCAAAAAACAGATGGAACGTCGCATCCACGAAATTGCCCATAGCGACACTTCCATCACCATTCTACGTCCCCCTGCCGTGTACGGCCCCCGCGAAGATCAGATCTACTCCTTTTTTAAAATGGTCGACAAGCGCATTTGTCCCATCATCGGCGACGGAGAAAAGCCGGAAATTTCAATGGTCTACGTCGATGATGTCGTACAGGGCATCCTGAAAGCGGCCCGGCAGACAACGCCGGGCGTCCACACCTATTTTCTGACGGATGGCACCCCGCATACCTGGAACAAGATACGGGAAACGACCACCAGGGTGCTGGGCAAAAAAAATATTCCGATCTATCTGAAGCCCGGTCTCGTAAAAAAAATTGCCGGTACGGTAGAAAAAACTGCATCATTTTTCGGGATATATCCCGTTCTTAACAGGGAGAAGGCGAAGGAAATGATCCTGGAGTGGACCTGCTCCAGCGATAAGGCCCGCAAAGAACTGGGATACACTCCCCAATATACCCTTGAAGAAGGCGTGTCACGAACTATTCACTGGTATCAACGACATCACTGGTTATAAGACATTATGAGATATATCAATATCAGGAACTTTTTTGCTCTTGCTTTTTTACTGCTGTCAACTACCCACACACTGCATGCCCAGCACAACCTGGAAAAAGATTACTCATTCGTCATGAATGTGCCCTCGGTCGTTGCGATGGCCAGCTCTCCGGCTCACTTTTATGTGCTCTCAGAAACCGAGGGGATGGCCGTTTTTCGTTCCCGGGCCGACTCGCTACAATGGTTGTACTCGTCTACCGGTATGCAACGCCGGGGCAACAAGGTAATCGCCGATATCCGCTTTGCCTACCTGTTTGGCGAGGGTCCCCGGCTCACGGTGCTTGAACCTACTTCCGTGCTGGGCGTGTATTCCTCCACGGATCTTCCTGCCCGTCCCCTCGACGTCAAACGAATGGGACAGCAGCTCTATGTTGCTCTGGGCAGCCGTGGCATCGGTATACTATCGCTCGAAACTTCATCTGCCGTGGATTCCGGGATTAACTTTATTGATTCCACTGAACTGAAGGGACGCGACATTATCAGCCTGGCGGGAACCGCTAATCGACTTTTTGCACTCAGCGACAATCAACAACTTTTTTTGTTCGACCGCAATGACGATACTATTTCACTGACCCGTTCCCTCGATCTATCAGAAACTCTCACGGACCTGTTCCTGACCGGAGGCACCCTGTACGGTTCGGACAGCAACGGCAATATATTTGAAATCGGCAATAACAGTGATCTTTCAAAACTGGGGAATATCGGGGAAAGAATTAGGGATATCGTGGCGTGGGACGACTGGCTTATCATCAAAGGAACCTCCGACCGGCTCTGGACCTCCTATAAAAGCCGCAGCCCTGAACTCTGGAAAGAGGATGAACAGGCCGGCAACCATATGGCCCTTACCAAGGGCCATCTTTGGATCAGCGAATATGGACAGATCACTAAAATAAACGCTCCGGAACTGTCAAATGCTGACGATAATGCTGTCGGTATATCAAAAAAAACCGGGGGTGATTTTGCCCTTCGGGAAATCCCCAACTATACCATCCCGCACTCCAAACCGCTGATCTTTCCGATCCGGATTGAAGGCGACATATCCGCCGGGGACGTCCGGTTTACCTACCAGTCTCCGGATATCCCTGACGCTGAAGTGCGGGGACAAAGTTTCTACTGGGTGCCCTCTTCCGACGATGTGGGCTCCCACCGGGTGGAAATTATCGCTTCTACCAGCGACGGACGCAGCTCGAGCGCCCGTTTTAACATCAACGTGCGCTCTTTCAATGCGCCCCCCCGCTTCACACCGGTTCGACCCGTCAGTATTCCCGTCGGGGAACCCTTTTCTCTGCCGTTTAACGCGGTCGACTCGGACGGAATAAACAAAGACCTTATCCGGTATCTGGGGGTAAACCTGCCCAAAGGCGCTACCATTGACGAGGCCTCGGGAACAATACAGTGGACTCCCACCCCCCGCCAGGTGGGAGAGAATAGCTTCCGGGTTATCGCAACGGATCAGTATGGAGCGGCCTCTTCGGTGGATGTCACGATCAACGTCGTTGACAATATAAAACAGGACGAATCCGCAAATTAATTTCAAGTTAATCTTTTTTCATTCCATTGGACAACAATGAATTTCAGTCTCGCTTGCTCGGCTGGTACGACCAAAACAAGCGCACCATGCCCTGGCGCAACTGCGGAGACCCTTACAAAATATGGCTCTCGGAGATCATGCTGCAGCAGACCCGCGTCGATCAGGCTACTCCCTATTACAACCGGTTTATCGAACACTTTCCCACCGTCCATGATTTAGCAGCTGCTGATCAGCAGGAGGTGCTCAAAGCCTGGGAGGGACTCGGTTACTACAGCCGTGCACGAAACCTTCATTCCGCCGCCAGGCTCGTCGTCGAACAATTCGACGGGAAAGTGCCCGACAGCTGGGATGAAATTACCGAACTAAAGGGCGTGGGCCCCTATACGGCCTCCGCCGTCCTGAGCATCGCCTTTCAAAAAAAATACGCCGTGGTGGATGGCAATGTCATCCGCGTGCTCAGCCGCTATTACGGCATTGAAGAAAATGTGCGCGAAGCCAAAACCAAAAACAGTATCCAGGAGTATGCCGATGAACTCATTCCCGGCGAGCGTCCCGGTGATTTCAACCAGGCGGTCATGGAGTTGGGAGCCACGATCTGTACCCCTTCAAACCCCGGTTGCCGGGAATGTCCGCTGCAGGCAGGCTGCATCGCTTTCAAAACGGCAAAAATGGATGAAATTCCCTATAAATCAAAAAAGAAAAAGCGTCCCCACCATCATATCGGCGTGGGGATCATTATGAAACCGGACAGTAACAACAGGGTACTCATTGCCCTGCGTCCCGATGATGCCATGCTCGGGGGACTGTGGGAATTCCCGGGTGGCAAGCAGGAACCCGGTGAAGAGCTTACCGAGACCGTCAAGCGAGAGCTGAACGAGGAATTAGGCGTCGAGGTTTCCATTGTCAAACCGTTCATGAAGCTCGATCACGCCTACTCGCATTTTAAGATCACCATGCACGCCTACCTGTGCGAGCTGCAAAGCGGCACGCCCAGGCCTCAAAGCAGCCAGGAGGTCAGGTGGATTTCCATTGAGGAACTGGCCGATGTCCCTTTTCCCAAAGCCAATCGCAGGCTCACTGAAAAGCTGATGAATTTGCACGGGGGACAACAGGAGCTGGAAATATAGATCGTCTGTTCATCAGGGGCGACAAACTCAGGCGCCGGGTTCCGGTAAACGTTGTCCGACTGCTATTCATGCGGACATAACCATAGTATAGAACCTATGCAGCGGTTCGATTTAGGAACAGGGAACTCCCTTTTTGTAGTCCTCTGTATCTGCTCTGGGTACCCTTGTAATATACCTTATAAGGGTGATAGGATAACTACCATAATTCAGGTCCTGGGTTTTGAAAAGTTTATAAGGGGAGATAAATGGAATATACACTTGAATACAGACGTCATGAAGACGGGTAGAAATGCCAATAATAACTTCATTGATACATATTAAATGCCAAAAAAACTAAGAAAACGATCATCAAAAGAAATTAAAAAGCTTAAACCGTTCCTCGACGAATGGGTGGACCGGGTTGAAAAACCGGCGTACATCGATTCCGACCCGGTGCTTTTCATGCATGCTTTCAGCGACAGGGAGGATCAGCTGCTGGCCGGCTTCTTCGCCGCAACCATGGCATGGGGACGCCGGGACGTGGTGATTCGCAAAGTGCGCGACCTGCTGGAGCGGATGGACCATCGTCCCACTGACTTTATCACCCACTATTCCGATAACTATGCCGGGCGCTTCCGGGGATTTAAGCACCGTACTTTCAAGCCGGTGGATATGGAGTGGCTGACTAAAATCCTGCAGTCCATTCTCCGCAAGCATGGTTCTTTTGAAAATTTTTGGGAAGCCTGTTACAAAAAGGCCAAAGCCAACGACCGCCCGCTGATGTCTGTTTTTCATGAGGATTTTTTCGCCCTTCAGCCCGGAACGCCGCGGCGTACCTACAAGCATATATCCAACGCCGATAAAAAGAGCTCCTGCAAGCGGCTCTACCTGTACCTGCGCTGGGCTGTGCGCAAAGGAAGCCCGGTTGATCTGGGAGTGATGAAGTTTATGACGCCCTCCGAACTGATGATCCCCCTGGATGTGCACGTGGCCCGGCAGGCACGGGCACTGGGACTGCTCAGCCGCAGCTATAACGACTGGTGGGCCGTCGGAGAGCTTACCGAAGCCCTGCGTCTGCTGGATCCCAGCGATCCCGCCAAGTACGATTATGCCCTGTTCGGGCTGGGGGTCGACAAAGAAGGCATACCGGAGCAATTTCTCCTGAACCCTTCCTTTTCATCATAGAGTACTTGTATAAAAAAAGTAAAATGACATACTTCTGCCCCGCCCTCCGGTTTTTTTTTTGGTGACGCGGGCCTTATACCCGAGTTTTACGGCTGCTAAGACCCTATACCCGGACACCGGCCGCCACGAAATGATTCCACGTTTTTATTTGTTAGACATTGTGTACATTTATCAAAAGATCCTTATATTTCGCGTCCCTGAACTAAAAGCAAAACAATAGATAATATATGGTTGGAGTTAAAGTAAAAGATAACGAGAGTATTGATCGAGCGGTAAACCGCTTTAAAAAGCTGGTTGCTCGCTCACGCATTTTAAACGAATACAAAGATCGCCAGCAGTATACGAAGCCTTCGAAAGAACGTCGCGAGGCCCTGAAGAAAAGTATTCGTGAACAACGCCGTCGAGAGCGCCACCAGTACTAAAAAAGAGCAGATTTTTTTCGACAAAGCCTTTTAGCTTTTGCTGAAAGGCTTTTTTATGGCCTCCATAATGTTGGATGCCTCCAGCAGTCGCAGGTTATAACGCCGTTCGGGAGTACTTGCACGGGGAATAAGAGCTTTTTTAAAGCCGAGCTTCTGTATCTCCCCGAGCCTTTGGTCCACCTTGTTAACGGCACGTATCTCTCCGCCTAATCCCACCTCTCCCAAAAAGGCAATATTGCTGCTGATCGACTTGTCAAGCAGACTCGACACCAGCGCACAAATCACGCCCAGGTCTGCCGCGGGATCGTTTACTTTCAGTCCCCCCGCAATATTCAGATATACATCCTGTCCCGAAAACTGGTAGCCGCCCCGTTTTTCCAGAACCGCTAACAAAAGTGACAGGCGCCGGTGGTCAAAACCGTTGGCCGTGCGCTGCGGCGTGCCGTAATTGCTGGGAGTCGTCAGTGCCTGTACTTCCACCAACAGGGGACGCGATCCCTCGATAGAACAGATAACCGCATTGCCGCTGACGCTGCTGTCGTAGTCCGATAAAAACAGCTGCGAGGGATTCAGAACATCGACCAAACCCGATTCTTTCATTTCGAAAACACCGACTTCCTGGGCGGGGCCAAATCGATTTTTCAGGCTCCGCAGCATGCGATAGTTGTAATTGCTGTCCCCCTCGAACTGCAGCACGGTGTCAACCATGTGCTCGAGCACCCGGGGACCTGCGATGCTGCCCTCCTTGGTAACGTGTCCGATAACAAGCGTGGTAATGTCCTGTTTCTTGGCCAGCTGCTGCAACAGCGCTGCACATTCCTTTACCT
>NZ_JBEPWZ010000030.1:0-20539 GCF_041642155.1 Fodinibius sp. | reverse complement strand
AACCAATTATTCTGCATAACCGGGACAGTACCGGCGACCTGCTGGATATTATAGAGGAGCAGCAGGATGGCACGCTGTCGGGCGTTTGGCACTGCTTTAACGGTTCGGTTGACGAGGGTAAGCGCGCCCTGGATCTTGGCCTCCACCTGGGGATCGGCGGAATCTTCACTTTTAAAAATGCCGGGGTGGATAAGACCGTGGCGCAGCTTCCGATCGATAAGATGATGCTTGAAACCGATGCCCCCTACCTGGCGCCCGACCCCAAGCGAGGCCAGCGTAATGAACCCGCCTTTATCAGGTTTACGGCCCGGCGCCTGGCGGAGGTTAAAGAACAGCCGCTGGATGGGGTCGTGCGCCAGACCTCCCAAACAGCACTCCAGCTGTTCGGACTGAACGATAACCGGTAACGGCCTTGCAGAGGGCTTTGCAAAACCAGGAATTTTGAGCAGTCAGTGTCAACGGCTGAGTGCATTCAAAACCGCATCGAATAAGGCCTGCAGGTGAGGATGTTGAACGCGCGAAAATACTGCGACGGGCCCAAAAGAACGGTGTTGTAAAACGCTCTTACCTAACCTGTATCCGGAACCCCAGGTTTTTTAGTACGGGAAAGCGTTCGAAGTAGGAATCGGGCAGCCGGATATGGCTGAACTCATGTCGCAGCGGGAACTCCGCCCGGAGTTTATTAAAAAGCCTGCCTCGTATATGAGGGTTGTTCCTCAGAATACGGAGAAGCTCGGCTTCATAAGTCCCGATCGGGTGCAGTTCCTCCATCAGTTCCGCCAAGTCGTTAAAATGATCCACGGGCTCATCAACCTGTTGCAGGGAATGGTCAGGGCGCTGCTTTTTGGGGTCCAGGTTGAAGTGGGCGAGCAGCGCATCGGCCACATATTGGGAAGCATTTAATTTTGCCTGTATCGAATAGCCTGCAATATGGGGAGTCTTCAGGTACGCTTTCTGGGCCGGGCGGGGATTTATTTCCGGTTCATTCTCCCACACATCCAATATATAATAAGGGACGGACCCTTCTTGCTGAGCCTCCAGCAACGCTTGCTCCTCAACGATGCCGCCGCGGGCCGTGTTGATGACCAGCTCAAAAGAATGATCGGATAGTTTTTCCTCGTCCAGCCAGTGAAAGGTGGGGTGATCTCCCGCTGTCGTCAGGGGCGTATGAAAGGTAAGGATATCGGTGTTCAGCAGCTCATTCAGCGTGGCGGAGCGGAAGGAGGTCTCCCGCCGGTCCCGCGGGGGATCATAGCCGACGGTTTGGATATTCCAATCCAGTTCGTCCAGTATTTTCTGCACCTGAAAGCCCGCATGTCCGACCCCCACGATGCCCACAGAGCGGTTTTCCAGGGGTATTTGTTCCCGCTCGGACCAGATCAGCAGGCTGGTAGCTATATATTCGGCTACGGAACGGGCATTACAGCCGGCGGCGTCGGCGAATGCGACGCCATGTTGTTCCAGGTAGTCCCGGTCCACATGATCGGTACCCGATGATCCCGTCCCAATGAAGGAAAGCGACCCGGGAATTTCAGGCAGGGTCCGGGCATTAACGGCATTGACCGTCCGGATAAGCAGTCCCTGCGCCCGGTGGAGGTCGCCCGGCAGTCCTTCGGCGGGATCAAAGAGGATGAGATCGACGGAATCCGGCAAAAAGGATGCTATTTCGTAAAGATGTTGATCCGCAAAGACGGTAATCATAGTTTCCGTTGTTAATTTTTTGGGAAAAGTACGTTATTGCACTATATCCGGCTTTTTACTTCATATCCGTACCCACTAAGAATGTAACTTCTTTATCTATGTCTGCAAAATCGTATAACACCGTATCACTTATTGCCAAAAAGCGTGACGGAAAAATACTGGAACGCCCGGAGATAAGCCACCTGGTTGAACAGTATACCCGGGATAAGATGCCGGACTACCAGATGAGTGCGTTTCTGATGGCCGCTTTTTTGAACGGGCTGAACGAGGAAGAGGCTTCAGGGCTGACGCATGCGATGCTGCATTCGGGCCGCGTGCTGGATCTCGGCGATATCCCCGGCAAAAAAGTGGACAAGCACTCAACCGGCGGCGTGGGCGACAAGCTTTCCCTCATTTTAGCGCCGATCGTGGCCAGTTACGGCATACCGGTGCCGATGATTTCCGGGCGGGGACTCGGGCATACCGGCGGGACGCTCGACAAGCTGGAGTCGATTCCCGGATTTTCGGTGGATATGACGCTCGAACGGTACCGGGAGGTGCTCTCCACGTGCGGGATGGTGATGGCGGGACAGACCGAAGAGGTAGCTCCGGCCGACAAGCGGCTGTATGCCTTGCGTGATGTGACGGCCACGGTGGAATCCGTCCCGCTGATTGCAAGCAGTATTATGAGTAAAAAGCTGGCGGAAGGCATCGACGCCCTGGTGCTGGATGTCAAATTTGGGTCCGGCGCCTTTATGAAAACACCGGAAGAAGCTCAACAGCTCGCAGAAACACTGGTGGCTATCGGCGATGATTTCGGCAAAGAGACGATCGCCTACCTGACCGACATGAACCAGCCGCTGGGCTATAAAATCGGGAACTGGCTGGAGGTGGAAGAGGCGATGGAGGGGCTGCAGGACCGGGGACCGGAGGATGTGATGCAGGTAACCCATGTGCTGGCGGGAACCATGATCATGCTGGGAGGGAAAGCGGAAACGGTGGAAGAGGGAATCGAACGAAGTAAAGAAGCTGTCGGAAACGGACAGGCGTACGACAAATGGCTGGAGGTGACGGAAGCCCAGGGCGGCGATGCGGCTGTGCTGGGGAATTATGAGAGCTATCCGAAGGCGAAATACCAATTTGATATTGAAGCCCCGGAATCCGGCTATCTGTCGGCGACGGATGCGTATAAAATCGGCGCTGCTTCCCTGGAGCTGGGGGCGGGACGTAAGACGAAGGAGGACCGGGTGGATCCGGCTGCCGGTATTGAGTTAAAACACAAAGGCGGCGATCCGGTAAAAAAAGGTGAAACATTAGCCGTTGGTTTTACGAACAACAAAGAGGCCATAGAAATCGCGGGGGATGCGATGCGGGACGCTTTCGTGATTACCCCCGAAAAAGGGGAGAAGCCAGAGTTGATCACGCATCGCGTTGATCGGGCCGGCACCCATAAAATATAAATTAACCCTGAAAAAAATTGCAATATCAAGAAAATAACCTAACTTTACTATATTCATTATTGCTTATTGCAACGTTGTAACTGTTTGATTAGGGCAAGGGCAAAATCTAATAAACCACAAATACCATGTTTAAACGATTTATTCGCGCAATCAAGTCGCTATTCGGTGGAGTCGTAAGTTCAATGGAAGATCCCAAGCTTATTTTGGAGCAGAATATCCGGGATCTGAATGATCAGATTCCCCAGATGAATGAGAATATCGCCACGGTCAAGGCGAATATGATTATGCTTCAAAAAGAGGTCAAAAAATACGAAAAGCGTATTGAGAGCCTCACCGCCAAGATAAAATCTGCTATTAATGCCGACCGCGATGATATTGCCGAAGGCTATGCACTGCAGCTGGAGAATGCCAGAGAGAACCTGTCGTCTTCGAAAGAGCAGCTGAAGTTTGCCGAGCAGGCGTATGAGAAGGCGCTGAAAGTTAAGAAAGCCTTCATTCGTGAGAAAGATCGCAAGATAGAAGAAGCCAAGGAAGCGTTGCGCGCCAGCGAACGGGCCGAATGGCAGGGCAAGGTGGCTGATGCACTGGAACAATTTGAGACCGGGGGACTGGACCAGACGCACGATGAGATGGTTAACCGGCTGAATGAGGAAACGGCCAAGAATGAAGCCCGGATGGAACTGGCGCTGGATAGCGTGGATACGGAAGCGATGGAGATAGAAGCCAATGCCGAAAAATTACGGGCCAGCGAACTGGTTAAACAGTTTAAATCCGAGATGGGTAAAACCGACGTTGCAGACAAGGAAAAAAGCGTGGGTTCATCCGCCGAAGAGAAGGAGGGAAGGAAAATAGAAATGGATGAAGAGCCTGTTGAGAAGGAACAGGATAAAACCATCGGAAACAAAGAGCGTTCGAAGTCGTAACGATAACTGATAACTGATAACTGACCCATGAGTTCTGACAGCCGCAGTGAGCGAGAGCGTTTAAAGGAAGAGTATAAGGCCCATTACCGGAAGATGCGTGAGTCCAAGGAGCACCTGTCGCGGGCGGAGAAAAGCCGGAATATCACGGAGGCGCTCCGGGATATGGATACGAGTCAGATGATGGAATCGTTTGATGGCTTTCTGGACTCCCTGAAGCACAAGCTGGCTTCGGTGGAAGCCCGGCTGGATGTAGCCATGGACAGCCTGACCCTGGAAGAACAGCTGGAGGAAACCGAGAAGCAGCTGGATGAAGAGATGGGCCGCAGCAGGGCCAGGGACACGCTCAGCCAGCTCAAAATGGAAATGGGACTCTTATACAAAGAGATTGAACGGCAGGCTGATCACATTCAGGTCGATAAAACGATAGGGTCGGGATCGGGAGAAGAAGAGACCGATGCAGAAGAACCCGGCAGCCGGCCGGACAGACCCAATGATAACACGCGGGAACATGAGTAAGGAAGAGCAAACCATAAACTTTACGCGCGAGGCTTTTTTGCACCCCGTCAATTTGGGAGTGCTGCTGATTGCTACCATTTCGGCTTTTGTGGTAAACGATATGGGAATGCTTCCGAACCTCATCCTGGCGATGGCGTTTAGCACGGAACTGATATACCTCGGAATTGTCCCCCGGCTTTCCCAATTTCAACAGAATGTGAAGCTCAAAAAAATGCACGCGCGAGATCCTGCCGATGAAGAAAAAACCATGTTTCAGGAGCTGGATCCGAAGAGCCGGAAACGATTTTTAACGTTAAAACGCCTGACCAAATTGATCAGGAAAAACTTTGATCGCCTTCCGTATAGCTCTCAGGGACTGCTGGAAAATATTCGGAATAAAATTCAGGAGTTGACCTCCAACTATCTTATTTTGCTGGACCTTCACAAGCGCTACAGGCTATATATAAATACATCGGTGGAGGAAAGCCTGAAAAGGGAAGTCGAAAAAGAGGAGCGTGAAATAGATCATATGGAGTCTGACCGTCTGAAAAGAACGACGGCGCGAAGAGTGGAAATTCTTAAAAAACGGTTGGAAAAATTTAAAATCGCCAAAGAGAAATATCTTATTTCCGAAACCCATCTCGAGACCATTGAAGATGCTATTCAGTATATCTATGAGCAGTCGATGACAATGAGCAATCCGGATGAAATCGGTTTTCAGCTGGATAATCTACTCGAAGAAGTGGAAGAAACGTCTCAGCTTATCGACGATATGGAGAGGGATATTTTCCCTTATCATACCGGGCTGGATGATTTTAATCTGGATGAGGAATTCCGGGAAATGGAAAAAGAGCAGAAAGCCCGGTCAGAATCGAATGCCAATTCTTCAAATCGCGTAAAGGAATAAAACAAACGTATGCCTCATTCTTACAATACGATTATCCTGGAAACGGATGATCACGGGATTGCTACCGTTACCATTAGTCGCCCCAAAAAGCTTAATGCCCTCAACAGGGCCGTTTTGGATGAATTGTACGAAGTTTTTGGTGAGATTCGAAAAGATGAAACGGTGGCCGCCGTTATAGTCACGGGGGCCGGTGAAAAAGCGTTTGTGGCCGGTGCTGATATCAAAGAACTGAGGGAGCTTGACGGTTCCTCGGGCCAAATAGCTTCCGAAAAGGGACAAAGGATTTTTCAGTTTATCGAAGACAGCCGCAAGCCGGTGGTCGCGGCGGTGAATGGATATGCACTGGGCGGCGGTGCCGAACTGGCGATGGCTTGTCATCTCAGGGTGGCCGGGTCCAATGCAGCTTTCGGGTTGCCGGAAGTGGGGCTGGGACTCATCCCCGGCTATGGCGGTACCCAGCGGCTGTCGCATATCACAGGGCGTGCCCGGGCGCTTGATATGATCCTGACTGCCCGGCAGGTGCAGGCGGAAGAGGCGCTGGAGATGGGACTGGTGAATCGTGTTGCAGAGGAAGCCCCGGTTGAAGCGGCCCGCTCGCTGATCCAAAAGATACTTGCAAACGGGCCTGTGGCTATCCGGCATGCTATTGAGGCTGTATACCAGTCAGGAGAAAAAAAGGGGTTTGAAACTGAGGCAGAGCTCTTCTCCGAATTGTGCGGGACGGAGGATTTCAGGGAAGGAACCTCGGCTTTTCTGGAAAAGCGCAAACCGAACTTTGAAGGTAAATGACAGAACTGTTTCTCATAATCCTGACGGTTATTCTCAGTGGCTTTTTTTCCGGTTCGGAGATGGCTTTTGTAAGTGCCAACCGGCTTAAACTGGAAATTGAGTCGCGCAAGAATTCATGGACGGGGAAGGCGGTTAACCGGTTTGTGGAGAGTCCTGAAACGTTTTTAACGACTACGCTTGTAGGAAATAACATTGTAAATGTGGTCTACGCCACCTTAATGGCTATTTTTCTGGTTGCCCCGGTCACTACCCTGTATCAAAGCTGGATGGGAAGCGTGCCTTCCGAAGTCGTTATTTTAATTTTTCAAACGGTGATTGCATCCGTTGTGATCATGCTCTTTGGGGAGATTTTGCCGAAGGCGCTCTTTCGCATTCACGCCGACTGGTGGATGAAAATTATTGCCGTTCCTCAACATATCAGTTATTACCTGTTTAAACCGTTTATTGTGATTGCCAACGCGGCTTCGAAGGTGGTAATTAAGCTCGTGCAGCCTGAATCGGTCCGGTCCGACCAGTTATTCAGCCGCCAGGATGTGGAACTCATATTCAAGGAGCTGCGCGACACCGGGGGAGAGGACCTCGACCGGGAAGATTCCGAAATCCTGCATAATGTCCTGGAACTTTCCAACATGCGGGTCAAGGAATCCATGATCCCCCGTACCGACATCGTGGCGGTTGAAAAGAGTACCAGTATTGAGGAGACGCTGAAGCTGTTTATTACCTCGGGCTTTTCCAAGCTCTTGGTATACCAGGGGTCCATTGATGATATTATCGGCGTTATTTTTGCATATGACTTGTTTAATAACCCGGAAAACCTCACCGAGATTATGCGTCCCGTTAAACTGGTACCCGCCTCGCACCGGTCAAAAGATCTGCTTTCGGAGTTCCGGAAATCAAATCTCTCTGTAGCCGTGGTCATTGATGAGTACGGGGGGACCGCAGGCATGGTAACCATCGAAGACTTGCTGGAAGAGGTCGTGGGGGATATTCAGGATGAGTACGACACCGAAGATTATTTTATGAAGAAAATTTCCGGCAATACGTATATCCTGAGCGGGGGTATCGAGGTAGAAGACCTGCTTGAAAAATATCCTGAAATCGACCTCCCGGTGGAAGCGGAAGAATACGAAACCGTAGCGGGCTATATTATTAATACACTGGGACGTATCCCCAACGTAAATGAAGAGCTGCTGATTGACGGAAAAAAAATAATTATAAGCAAAGCCACCTCCAGTAGAATTGAGACCCTGAAGCTGGTTGTGCTGGACTGAGCAGGGCAGCATAGCAGTACGGCACTGAATAGTATTTCATTAAAAGCGACAGGAAGTTTTAAATTTGAGGATATGACCAGGATTTGAGGTTTAGGAATTTGATGCCTTTTAAGCAGCACGTGCGAAGCTGAAAATTGAAAGATGAAAGATGCTCTGATCATTGAATCTCTCTGGTTAAATTTTGGCCAACAGTGCTGAAAAAAAGCTCCGCATAACACATAACCAGTAACGAATAACCAACCATCAGATGTTCGATCATTACCCCGGGTGGGCGCGTGAATTCGCCCAAAAATATTTGAGCCGTACGATAAACCAGTTTATTCTGCACGGCAACGTGTACGACCTGGTCTCTCTCAACAAAAAAGGGAAGACTGATTTTGTTCGGCTGAAGTCCTTTTTGTCGGAAGAATTTTTCGGGGCGCGGGACTACGTGATTTTTTACGACCGCTCCTCGGGTATCTATTTTCGTGATGAGCAGAGCCGTAAAGATTTTAACCAGGCGTTGTCGGGACGGGATTCCCTGCTGGGTACCGACTATGCCAATAAACTTCCCAAAGATCCCGTCCGTGTATTTTCCCTGCTGGAGCAGTATTTCAGGGTTCGTATCGACAGTAAAAAAAGCATTGCCCTTATCATTGATTATGCCGAAACGATTGTGCCGATGAGTGAGGCCGGGTCCACCGGTTCCGAAGATCGAACGTCGATGGTCTATCTGTCGCGCTGGGCGCACGACCCGATGTTTCTGGCAGCTGATTTTACAACGGTTCTCCTCACCGAAAACCTGGCAGATCTGAACAGGACGCTGGTTCAAAATCCGTACACCGATGATATCCGGATCGATATACCGGATCAACAGCAGCGGCGTTCGTTTATCAGCCACGAACTGCCGGGCGAGCAGTTTAAGAAGTTCTCTTCGGTGAATAAAGAAGTGGTAGCCCAGCAGACGGCGGGACTGAATTTTGTGAATCTTCGCAGCATATTGTCCAATGCGCGGGAGAACTGGGAAAAGATAACGCATGACCGGCTCTCGGCGGCTAAAAAAGAACTCATTGAGTCGGAAGCGTACGGCTTGCTGGAATTTGTGGAAACGCATTATACACTGGATGATGTAGCCGGACACACCAAAGTGAAGGAACACCTGCGGTTTGCCGTACAGGCCCTGAAAAACGGCCGGCAGGATGTGATGCCGATGGGATACCTGGTATGCGGCCCCGTCGGGACGGGAAAAACCTTTTTGGTGACCTGTTTTGCCAGCGAGATCGGGATTCCCATGGTGAAACTGAAGAATTTCCGTAGCCAGTGGCAGGGTGTTACCGAGGGGAACCTGGAAAAGATCCTGGGCCTGCTGAAAGCCATGGCCCCCGTAGCCGTGATGATTGACGAGGCCGATGCCTACCTGGGCGATCGTGAAGCCAGCGGTGACAGCGGGGTTTCCAGCCGGGTTTTTTCACAGATTGCCAGCTTTATGAGTGATACGCGCAACCGGGGACGTATCCTATGGTTCCTGATGACGGCGCGTCCCGACCTGATGCCGGTAGATTTGAAGCGCCAGGGGCGGGCCGAAGAGCACCTGGCGCTTTTTGCTCCTCATACCAAAGAAGAGCGCCTTGAACTGTTTGAGGTAATGAAAAAGAAGACCGGCCTGACCATGACCGAGGAGCATACCCCACAGGTTATCGAGCAGGGATTAAAATCTTTTTCCGGAGCCGATATGGAGGCCGCCCTCACCCGGGCGAAATTCCGCGCCGCGGCCAAAGGCATGGAAGAAGTCACCCCGGAAGTGCTGGATATCGCGCTCAATGATTTTCTGCCGCCTACCTATCCCGAGGAGATCGAGCTGCAGACCCTCAGCGCCGTTATCGAATGCACATCCAGGGAGTTGCTGCCCGAGCGCTACCAGGAGATGGACAGGAAGGAGATTCTGACTAAAATCGAAGAGCTGAAATACCGCGTTGGGTGAATCAAGAGAAGGCTTGCAAAACTGTTCCTCTGGCCAATCCCTTCATTTTCGCGCATTCAAAATTCTCACATTTGATCCTTATCTGCTGGGATTTTGAATGTGCCCAGGCTTTGGTATTTCCCGATGCTTCGGGACTGGTTTTTCAACGCATTCCAAGAGTATAAACAGCCTGTAAACTGCTTTTGTCCATCCCTCGGGTCGCTACAGGCGGGTAGCAGTTTAAACAACCTCCCTGCAACAGTAACTAATAGTCAGAACTAACAGCTAGCAAATAGATTAAACCTTGACAAGAGAGGTCGAACACTGCCACCAGCAGTAAATAAACCATAAAATTCAACTATATGGTTGAATTTTATGGTTGGGTGAATTAAATTGGGATTAAAACATAAAACAGATCTACATTATGGCAGAAAACAACCAGGATACCGAAGATCAAATTTTTGAAGCGGCTTCCCGCATATTTCAGCGCAAGGGGTACGCCGGCGCGCGGATGCAGGAGATTGCCGACGAAGCCGATATCAATAAATCAATGCTGCACTATTATTATCGTAGCAAGGACAAGCTTTTCCGAAAAGTATACCAGCGTGAAATGAGCCGGTTTTTCCCTGTACTGTTTAAGGTGCTCAGCTCAGAAGATCCATTCGATGAAAAATTGGAGGGGCTTATCGATACCTATTACTCGTTTCTGAATGATAATCCCAGGATCGCACACTTTATCCTTTATGAGATGAACCAGCATCCCGGGCGTTTTCAGCAGTTTATTAAAGAAAAAGGAGTTCATCCACCGGATAGCTTTGTGGCACAGATCCAGGAAGATATTAAACAGGGCAGGATGGATGCGGTAGAGCCCCGGCAGCTGTTAGTAAGTATTGTTGGTCTCATCCTGTTTCCTTTTGTAGCCCGAACAATGGTTGAGGTGTTGTTTGAATTGGATGAAAAGCAATTTTTGCGGTTTCTCAAAAAACGCAAACCCTTTCTTGTGGACTTTATTCTAAACGGCATCAACTATAGGAAGCAATGACAACCTTAACTGCAGTAATAATAACATTCATATCTGTATTTGCAGGAAGTGCACAGCCGGATTCAATCAGCCTGGAGTATTGCTACCGGCAGGCTGAGGAGCATTATCCCACCGCTAAAAATATTGAGCTCCAGGATAAGATTACGAAGCTCAATGTCAGTATCGCCAGTACCGGCCATTTCCCGGATGTCACGATTAATGGACGGGCCACTTACCAGTCGGAGGTAACGGAAATTGGTTTGCCCGGCGAGGGTGGTCTCCCGAGTGTCGGCAGGGACCAGTATGAGGCGTCGGTTGATGTGACCCAGACGATCTTTAACGGCGGAGCGGCGGGGATCCGGAAAGAGGTAGAGCAGGCCAGAGGCCGCCAGCATATGTATGCCACAAAAGTGGAGCTGCATCAGATACGTTCACAGATCGATCAGGTATATTTCGGGATACTGCTCTCCCGGCAGCAAGCCAAAACCGTGGGACTGCTGATTGATAACTTGCAAGAACAGCTTTCGACGGTACGCTCGCAGGTAGAAAACGGCGTTCTTCTGGCCAGTCAACAGCATATTCTGCAAGCTGAGCTGATCAGCGCCCGGCAGGATTCCGCCGACAACGAGTCCAATATCAGGGCCGGCTTCCGGGTACTCAGTGAAATTATCGGAGAAGAGATCGACCGTGACACCAAACTGGAGCTGCCGGAGCTGTCATCGGGATACCCGTCACTGCATCCCCAGCGCGCGGAACTGGACTTATTTGAAAGCCGGCGGCGGTCCCTGGAAAAGCAGAGAGCGCTGGTTCGGACAAAACGAGTGCCTTCGCTTGCAGCCTTTGGGACGGCGGCATACGGGCGACCCGGCCTCAATTTTCTGAACGATGATTTCCACGATTACTATATAGCCGGATTGAAGGTACGATGGAACGTATGGGATTTTTTTAATGCCGGGCGGCAGCAGCAGGTGTTGCGGATCGAGCAGCAGAAGATAGACCAGGAACAGCGCGCTTTTCGGCGACAGCTGGATGCTTCCCTCGATCGTCTCCGCGAGCGTATTGTATCCATAAAAGAGAATATGAAGCGGGACCGGGAAATTATTGAACTTCGCGCGCAGGTTGTGGAGGAAAGTGCCAGTCAGCTTAAAAACGGGGTCATCACAGCTACTGAGTATGTCACGGAGCTAACCCGGGCTCACCAGGCGCGCCTTTCGATGTACATCAGCCGGGTGCGGCTGTCGCAGGCACAGGCAGAATACCTGACCACACTGGGAATAGGTTCCAAAGAGTAAGTAACCATACATCAGCGAATTAAAAAAAGCGGAAAAAATGAAGAGGATAAAGAGGGTAAGATTTTTGGGAGTTATAGTGCTGGCAGGCTTGGTGGCAGCAGGATCTTATGGCTGCGCTACCGAAGAAAAATCCGATGCGTACGGGCAATTTGAAGCGACGGAAATTTCCATTTCTTCCGAGGCGCCGGGCAAACTTATAAGATACACCATTAACGAAGGGGACCGCCTCGACCGGAATACCCGGGTTGGCCGGGTGGATACCACCCGGCTGTCGCTGCAGAAGAAAGAGCTGAGGTCGCAACTGGAATCCGTTCGTTCTAACATCGAGAACATCGATGCCCGGGTTGAGGTCCGGCAAGAGGAATTAGCCCTGGCCCAGGCCAACCTGAAGCGCACGGAAGCGCTCTACGAAGATGGAGCCGCTACCGGTCAGCAGCTGGATAATGCCCGGTCCAAAGTACAGACTGCCGAGAAAGGAATTCGGGCTCTGCAAACCGAGAAACAATCCATCCGGGCCCAAATAGAGGTCACCCGGACGCGCATTGAGCAGGTGGAGGACCAGATTGACGATGCCCTGATTGTGAACCCGGTAACCGGAACGGTACTGACTTCTTTTGTGGAGACCCACGAAATACTCCGGCAAGGCCAGCCGCTTTATGAAATTGCCAATTTGGATACGCTGGAGCTCCGGGTTTATATCAGCGGTGCACAATTGCCGTCGGTGAAGCTGGGACAGCATGTTGAGGTATTGGTGGATAAAAATGCCGGGGAAAACCAGGGCATGGAGGGAAAGGTAAGCTGGATTGCTTCTGAAGCTGAGTTTACTCCAAAAATGATCCAAACCAAGGAGGAACGTGTAACACAGGTATATGCCGTGAAAATTCGTGTACCCAATCCCGATGGAATTTTAAAAATAGGTATGCCCGGAGAGGTAAATTTTAATGAGTGAACAGGCATGGGTTACCAGGAAACTCCGAATAACCAGTCACCGATAGCGAATAACCAACCAGTGAACATTGTTGAAGTTAAACATATAAGCAAGTCATACGGCAAGACTACGGCCCTGGATGACATATCCTTCGAGGTTGAGGGCGGAGAACTGTTCGGCTTTATCGGTCCCGACGGGGCCGGAAAGACCTCCCTGTTTCGGATTTTGACGACGTTAACAAAACCTGACTCCGGAACGGCCAGCGTTTTAGGTATGGATGTGCTCGAGGATTACCGTTCCATTCGTCCCAGGCTCGGATACATGCCCGGACAGTTTGCTCTGTACCAGGATTTAAGCGTGCGGGAGAATATGAATTTCTTTGCCTCGGTTTTTGGCACTACGCTGGAAGAAAATTATGATTTGGTGGCCCCGATCTACCGTCGGCTCGAAAAGTTCGAAGATCGATTAGCCGGAGCGCTATCCGGCGGCATGAAACAGAAGCTGGCGTTAAGCTGCGCGCTTATTCATAAGCCGGAGTTGCTTGTATTGGACGAACCCACAACGGGCGTGGATGCGGTATCACGCCAGGAGTTTTGGGAGATGCTCCGGCGACTGAATGCTGAAGGTATCACCGTAATTGCCTCCACGCCTTATATGGATGAAGCCGAGCAGTGCGATCGCGTGGCCCTTATTGACGAGGGAAAAATCCTTCAGATTGATACCCCGGAGAATATAGTCGGGTCATTCGGGAAACTGATTCTGGCCGTCAAAGCCACCAGCATGTACCGGCTTATCAAAGAGCTCCGCAGCTACCAGTGGGCCCATTCCGTACAACCGTTCGGTGAATATGTGCACTATACCGACCAACGGGAAGAACCAAATATTGATGAGCTGAAGGCCTATTTATCGGATGCCGGTTTGTCGGGAATAAGCGTAAAGCCGACACCGCCCGATATTGAAGACCGTTTTATAGCACTAATGAAAGAGAACCATACTCATGAATAGCACCAGGCCCGCAATTGAGACCAGGAACCTGACCCGGAAGTTTGGCGACTTTACTGCGGTGGATAATATCAGCTTTGAAGTAAGAAAAGGAGAAATATTCGGTTTCCTGGGAGCCAATGGAGCGGGTAAGACGACGGCTATCCGAATGCTCATCGGTTTATTAGCGCCCACATCCGGGGAAGCTTCCGTAGCCGGTTTTGATGTGTTTACGGAAGCGGAAGCTATCAAAAAGAGAATAGGATATATGAGCCAAAAATTTTCTCTTTACGCCGACTTGACCGTTTGGGAAAATATTCGCCTGTACGGTGGTATATACGGCCTTCCGATGGAAACTGTAAAAACTAAAGCGGATGATCTGCTGAAAACCCTTCAGCTCACTGGTGCACGCGACAAGCGGATCGGCTCGCTGCCGTTGGGATGGAAACAAAAGCTGGCGTTTTCAGTTGCGGTACTGCATGAACCGGATATTGTTTTTTTGGATGAGCCGACGGGTGGCGTCGATCCCATTACCCGACGCCAATTCTGGGAACAGATATATGAGGTAACCGAAAAAGGGACCACCGTTTTTGTGACAACCCATTACATGGATGAGGCGGAATACTGTGACCGCGTTTCCATCATGGTTGATGGGGTGATCGGAGCGTTGGATACCCCCGCGGGATTAAAGGAGGAATTTGGAGCCGAGGATATTGAAGAGGTCTTTATAGAACTGGCTCGCGGCGCCGATCGCAGTTAATAGTGTTCAGGTAGTCGTTATTGAGCGGGTTTACCAATATCGACTAACCAATAACAAATAACGAAACCGTGCAATCATTTAAAGCATTTATTACAAAAGAATTCAAGCAGATCTTTCGCGACAGGCGTACGCTGCTGGTGCTGTTCGGCATGCCGATTATCCAGATGCTGCTGTTTGGTTTCGCCATCCGCAATGAAGTGGAGAATGCCCGGTTAATGGTCCTTGATAGTTCCCGTGATGAAGTTACCCGGCAGCTTATCACTAAGATCGACGCTTCGAATTACTTCAGCGTAGCGGGCGAAATGCAGGATATCAACCGCGTCGAGGCTATTTTCCAGCAGGGAGAAATTGATGAAGTCATTGTTTTTGAACATGACTTTGCCCGCAAGCTGGAACGGGGAGAACAGCCGGCCGTTCATATCATAACGGATGCCTCCAATCCGAATCTGGCACAGCTTATCCAACAGTATTCTTCCTCTATCATCGTGGATTTCCAACAACGCATATCACCTGCGGGCACGGAAAAGGGGGGGCTCACTACTCATGCGAATATGCTGTTCAATCCGCAGCTGGAAAGTGTCAATCTGTTTGTACCGGGACTTATGGCCGTTATTCTGATGCTTATTTCAACATTAATGACCTCCATTTCGATTAGCCGTGAGAAAGAGATGGGCAATATGGAGATTCTGCTGGTTTCTCCACTGCATCCGTCCCAGATTATTATTGGGAAGGTGTTGCCTTACCTCGTATTGTCATTTATAAATGTACTGACGGTATTGTTGATGGCTCAGTGGGTATTTGATGTGCCTTTCCGGGGATCATACAGCCTTTTTATGGCTGAGTCGTTGCTGTTTATATTTGCCGCGCTGGCTTTGGGCGTGCTGATTTCCACCAAGGCGGACGATCAGCAGACCGCCATGATGGTTTCCCTGGCTGGCCTGTTGTTGCCGACCGTTCTGTTGTCGGGATTCATATTCCCGATTGCAAGCATGCCCCAGATATTACAGTGGATAAGCAACCTGATCCCGGCGCGCTGGTTCCTGGTCATTGTGCGTAGCATTATGCTCAAAGATTCCAGTTTGCTGTTTCTCTGGAAAGAAACCCTGGTATTGCTTGTCATGACGCTTGGATTTATTGTCCTCAGTGTCAGGAGTTTCAAGGTGAGACTGGAATAAAGCCGCATGTAGGCATGTAGGTACGTGTTCAGTTTGCAGCTGGACTTCTGCCAGTTAAAAAAGAAGGCAAAGGGGAAGTAGAAAGTTTTACGTATTAATCAGTAGAAAGATGAAAGTCGATAACCGCGATGCGAACCATTAAATTTCTTTTACAAAAAGAGTTTCTGCAGATATTCCGCAATAAAGGCATGCTGCCTATCATCTTTCTCATGCCTATTATCCAGCTGGTGGTGCTCTCGTTTGCAGCAACCTACGAGCTTAAAGAAGTGAATATGCATTTAGTTGATTTCGATCAGTCGGATCTGTCCCGGCAGTTGGTAACTAAATTACAGGCCTCGGGTTATTTCCATTTGAAAAGCCACTCCCAGGATATTGATCATGGAATTCGGGAGATACAGAAAAATGAGGTGCAGCTGGCGCTCGTCATTCCCCCTCACTTTAAACAAGATCTGCAGTCTGGTAAAGGGAGTTCCGTTCAAATGAATGTAGATGCGGTGGACGGGGCTACAGCGGGACTCATCCAGGGATACGGCCGGTCCATAATCCAGGATTTTAATGCAGAAGTACAGCCCCGTTTTGTTGATGTCCAGCGTTCCGGATCAGCGCCTCAGGGCATTGAAATTATTCCGGCCAGCTGGTACAATCCGAACCTCGATTATATCAAATACATGGTTCCCGGAATCCTGGTTGTGCTTGTATCCATGATCGGGATGTTTTTGTCCGGAATGAATATCGTGCGCGAGCGGGAAATCGGTACTATTGAACAACTGAATGTCACCCCTATCAAGCGGTACCAGTTTATAACAGGGAAGCTGCTGCCGTTCTGGATCATTGCCCTTTTTGAACTGGGCGTGGGACTTTTGATCGCCTATTACGGATTTAATGTCCCCTTTGTTGGCAGTGTCACGTTGCTGTTTGGCATTGCTGCCATATTTATGCTGGTAGTACAGGGTATTGGCTTGTTTATCTCAACAATAACCGATACCCAGCAGCAGGCGATGTTTATTGCCTGGTTTCTGATGGTCGTGTATATCCTGATGGGAGGCTTGTTTACCCCCATTGAAAGTATGCCGGTGTGGGCGCAGGAGTTGTCGATGCTCAACCCTATTGCCCATTTTATCAAAATTATGCGAATGGTATTACTGAAAGGAGCCGGCTGGGCGGAGGTGCGGCACCTGACCGGATTGCTCACCCTGATGGCGGTAATCATCCTTCCCGCCGCAATCCTGCGGTATCAAAAATCAACTTCGTAGGTCGCTCGTGATTTTTATTACTCCCGTGTTAACCAAAAAAAAGAAAAGGCGAAAAGCGGTAACCCGCCTAAACGCAGGCTTCTTCGGGACCAGGAATCACCTGTCCCCGGAGGGGACGGGGGGAAGGGGTAATCAGCGAACTCGAGCTACTTTATCCCTGATCGCCCAAAGGGTTTATCTCATATTTTTTTCCGAGATCAATAATTTTATTTTTATAAACGTTATTATTCTGATATCCTTCCGATGGATTTGAAGTGAACTGAAGCAAAAACATGGCAGATAAATTAGATCAAATACGACAACAGCTGGACGAGACCGACAAAAAGATTATTGATGCGCTGGCAAAGCGCCAGCAGCTGGTGCGCGAGGTCTCGTCCTTTAAGATTGAAGAAAAGAAAAATATCCGGGACATGCAGCGTGAGGAACGGCTCCTGGACAAGATTACGAAGCTGGCCCGGGAAGCGGGACTGGATCGCTATTTTGCCGAACAACTGTTTAAAGATATCATTGATCACTCCGTTCGTTTCCAGACGCATACCTTGGTCGACCACCAAAATGTCAAGAATGATGCCCAACAGGTACGGGTAGCCTACCAGGGGACGGAAGGAGCCTACAGTGATCAGGCGGCGGTGCGTCATTTTGAGGAGCGGTATACCGAAGTGCATTCCATCGGGTACGATACCTTTCGTCAGGCCGCCCGGGCGGTGGAAGAGGGAGAGGCGGATTATGCCATTTTGCCCATTGAAAATACGACGGCGGGTTCCATCAGCGATACCTACGACATCCTGGGCGAGGGGAAGCTGCATATTGTAGGCGAAGAAGCCCTGCGGATCATTCACTGCTTACTGGCTATCGAAGAGGTTCCGGTGGATAAGATCCGGCGCATTCTCTCGCACCCGCAGGCTATTGCCCAGTGCAGTAACTTTTTGGCCAAACAGCACCGGTGCAAAATAGAATCCTATATCGATACGGCCATGGCTGCCAAGAAAGTGCTCGAAGACGGGGACCTGTCCCAGGCGGCCATTGCAGGCGCCCAGGCGGCCGAAATATACGACCTCAGGATTTTGAAACGGGATCTGGCCAATCAGCCCGAAAACTTCACGCGTTTCGTGGTGGTCAGCACCGACCCGGTGGAGGTCGACCGGCAAATTCCGTGCAAGACCTCGCTGCTGATGGTCACCTCCCACGACAAAGGGGCGCTAGTCAGCTGCCTGAATGTAATTGCTGAACATGATATAGGCATGACCAAGCTGGAATCACGTCCCAAGCCCAACGAGCCCTGGAAGTACCAGTTTTACCTGGATATCGAGGGCAATATTGCCCATCCGGATACGCGCCTGGCCCTCGAAGAGCTGGAACAGAAAGCCACTTCGCTAAAGATTTTGGGTTCCTATCCCGCCCAGGTGGGGAATGGAGACCATTAGGCTTTTATTTGTATTGATATGCCCCCATAGTTCAATTGGAGAGAACGGAGGTTTCCTAAACCTCAGATCCTGGTTCGATTCCGGGTGGGGGTACAATAAAAGCGACCTATCTCCCTTAATTACAGATACTTATCGAAAAAATGAATAAGATCTGTCCAACATATGTCCAACATTTTATAAATTCCCACCACTCACCATGACCCTCTATATTAATTTTTGGGTGTTATACTCTTAATAAAGTTCAAGACATCTTGTAGGTTTCCTCTGGTTTCAAATTCTCCTTGCTTCAATTCTGAACTAACTTCATTCTTCCTATAGAAGAATATCTCTTTAAGCTCTTCTTTAATTTTCTTTTGTTTCTCAGGACCCAATTCGGAGAGGTACGGATCCAACGTGGCCATTTGCAGAGCCGTTAATTTGTTCTTTCTATAATGCCTCTCATGCTTTTCAGCCTGCTTAGCTAAGTATGCAATTAAAATGCCGATAACTGCTGCAACAAAAGCCCTGATTCCTATAGCGGTGTAACTCATCGTATCCGTATATTGAAAGAATACGAAGCATGCAAAAATTATTAATACTGTTAAGGCAGCTATTGCGCCCACACGAAACCAGTTTCTTGCTTTTTTCTCATTAGCAGCAACTTCTTCAAAACCACCTGCCATACTTGAATTGGAAATAATTTTTACAATTTCTGCAGCTTTATCCTTTTGATTCTTAATCTTATTGAGAACATTATCAGCCTGCTCTTTCTTTTTATTGATCTCTTTATTGTGTTGGCTTTCAAGCTTGCTAATTAGTTCCTTAAACTCGTTTTGTCTCTCTTCTTTATTAGATGAATATTCAGTTTGTCTTTTATTTTGAGCTTTGGAAAACTGCTCTTGGAAATTCCCTATTATTTGGTCGGTACGCTCTTTATTATTTTGAATTTCACTTTCAAGCTCATCTAATTTCTTATTCAGCTGGGGTATCTGCTTTTCAGCATTATCAATTTCAGTTTTAAGATTACTTAAATGCTGACCTAATGATCTTCGAAAGGAGGAAATACTATTAGTGAGGCTCTCAAAATCCTTTTCTGAGGATCCTCCGAAGAGGATACATCAACCAGCTATGGCTGAGTAACTTTTACAGAAAAAAACTTGCACAAGCAGATCGGAGGCCTATCAATTTATTGATCAGAAGCTTGACCACACCCCCAATCATCATGAGATTGAGTAAATGATCTGATTTATATAAACAGCCACCCCAATACAGATATACTGTATGGAATTATCCTGGTAAAAAAAGAAGGGTGGAGAGAATCTTTTTGGGGAAGCTGCTTCTTTGCCTTACAGGTATGGAAGAGGGGGCAGATCAAATGAACGAAAATTAACAGATGTTAAAGACGGGTTAATTTAGTTTAACAGTCCCTTATATGAACTAATTCAGGGGCACAAAATCTAACAAGCTCTCGGCACTGAAAAAAATATACCTCTCTTGAAGCACCAAAAATCACTCCCGTTGAACCACATTATTCAGTTCTTTTTCCATTTTATCTACAATCTGTTCGTTATGGTTGTTAAGGGAATCGATTGATTTTAGATCCTTCCAATCCATTATACGACTTAGTCCATAGAATTCTCTCTCATATAACATAACACTACTATTTAAATATGGATGTTTCGAAGAATTCGCCAACATTTCAGCTCTTATGGTAAAGTATCTTGCAAGAATTCTATTAAACTTAAGCAAACGGGAAGAAGAGGGAGAATCATTGCTTTCCCCTGTAACCAGATTATATAATATACTGCCTGTCCCACCGCCTTTATTGGGAATTTGCACATCCATCAAATGAGCCATCGTCGGTATTATATCGATTTGGTCACCCCATGCTAAAGTGGAACCTTCCTTAACATTTGGCCCATAGAATATCGTAGGAAATTGCCAACTCTCTTCAGGTAAAATTGGATGCCAACCTGTCTTTGTTTGACCATGATCAGATGTGACCACTAACAAGGTACCTTCCCATTTCCCTATTTTTTTCAACTCTGAAATGAACCTTCCCAGCTGTTTGTCTGCCTCTCTTACTGCATCAGTATAGGGCGATTCTTCATCCCAGATGTTATATTTATAGGGTTTATCATCATCAGCGGTATATGATTGATATCCCGCTCCACCAGCTGCTTGCAGATGCACTCGAATAAAGTCCAAGTCTTCGTCGTCTAATATTCTAATAGCCTTATCAACCGAAAATTTATCCGGACC